>JAOZKH010000028.1 GCA_029935405.1 Vallitaleaceae bacterium
TCTTTTACTTCCTGAACACGTGCATAAGAAGCAAATAATTGATTAGCGACTTGAGGATGGTCTTTCCTTGTAAAACCTTCCCCAATACCATCCTTCATTAAACGAGATAATGAAGGTAGTACAATAATTGGAGGATATATTCCCTTTTGATGCATTCCTCTGTCAATCACTATTTGACCTTCTGTAATATATCCAGTTAAGTCTGGAATCGGATGTGTAATATCATCATTAGGCATAGTCAAAACAGGTATCTGTGTAATAGAACCCTCTCTATCTTTTAACATACCTGCACGTTCATATAATGAAGCTAAGTCAGAGTACATATATCCAGGAAACCCTTTTCTACTTGGAATTTCACCTTTAGAAGAAGAAATTTCACGAAGTGCTTCACAATAAGCAGTCATATCTGTAAGTATTACCAAAACATGCATATTGTGTTCAAAGGCTAAGTATTCAGCTGTTGTCAACGCACATCTTGGTGTAATAATTCTTTCGATAACAGGGTCATTTGCAATATTTAAAAACATTGTTACCTTTTCAAGAACTCCACTTTCTTCAAAACTCCTTTTAAAATAAGCAGCTACATCGTTTTTAACACCCATTGCAGCAAAAACAATAGCAAAATTTTCTGACTCATCTGAATCAGCTGCTAACCTTGCTTGTCTTGCAATCTGAACTGCTAAAATATCATGAGGCAAACCATTTCCTGAAAACACTGGAAGTTTTTGACCTCTTATCAATGTTGTCAAACCATCTATTGCAGAAATACCAGTTTGAATATAGTTTCTAGGATATTTTCTTGCAATTGGATTAATTGGTTCACCGTTAACATCCATTTTAATATCTGGTCTAATATTACCAAGTCCGTCAATAGGACGTCCGATACCATCCATAGTACGTCCAAGAATTTCTTTACTTAACGGTAATTTTAGTGTTTCTCCACGTAAGCTTGTTCTTGCATTAACATTAGATATACCTGTCGTACCTTCAAACACCTGTACAATAGCAATATCATCTTTCAGCTCAATAACTCTTCCGACTTTACTACTTCCATCTTCAAGTTTAATATCAACCATTTCTTCATATGAAGCACCCTTAACACCTTCAAGAATGATAAGCGAGCCATTTACTTCTTTTATTCCAAGATATTCGACTTTCATTATTTCATCACCCTCTCAAACCCTTTGTAGCTGTTTGTTACTTCAGTATAAAAACCTTCGATACGTTTTTTGAATTCATCAAACTGTGAAAAATCTTCATTATTAATTGTATATTTCATTTTTATTAATTCGTCAAATATACCTGTTTTGCGTAATTGTGATACTGGTATTCCTCTAGTAACAAGCTTTTTGGATGTATTATATAAGATTATTATAATCTCCATCATTTTAAATTGTTTAAGGATTGGTACATAAGTGTCTATATCATTAAAGGCATTTTGTTGTAAAAAACCTAAACGGATTAATTTACTTATTTCAAGAATTAATTTTTGTTCTTCTGGTAAAATATCTGCTCCAATCAACTTAACAATTTCCATCAAGCTACTCTCTTCTTGAAGAAGAGCTAACATCTCACGACGTATATCAATAAACTCAGGTGCTACATTTTCCTTATACCATGGTTCTAAATCATTCATATACTCACTATAACTATTTAACCAATGAATGGCAGGATAATGCCTAGAATATGCTAACGAACGATCAAGCGCCCAAAAACAACGTATAAATCGTTTAGTATTTTGGGTTACCGGTTCACTAAAGTCTCCACCTTGTGGGGAGACTGCTCCAATAATTGTTACTGAACCTTCCTTATCATTAAGAGTACTTACTAAACCTGCTCTTTCATAAAAAGCTGCTAGTCTTGATGGCAAATATGCAGGAAATCCTTCTTCTGCTGGCATTTCTTCCAATCGACCTGATATTTCCCGAAGAGCCTCTGCCCATCTTGATGTTGAGTCAGCCATAATTGCAACGTGGTAGCCCATATCTCTATAATACTCAGCGATAGTAATTCCTGTATAAATTGAAGCTTCACGTGCTGCAACAGGCATATTAGATGTATTAGCAATCAGTACTGTTCTGTCCATTAATGGTTTTCCTGACTTTGGATCAATAAGCTCTGGGAAATCTTCAAGTACTTCTGCAATTTCATTTCCACGTTCACCACATCCAATATATACAATAATGTCAGCATCTGACCATTTTGCTAATTGATGTTGTGTCATGGTTTTTCCTGTCCCAAATCCGCCAGGAATCGCAGCTGCTCCACCTTTTGGTATTGGAAACAATGTATCTATTACTCTTTGACCAGTAACCAAAGGTTTTGTTAATGCTTTTCTTTCCTTAAATGGTCTTGGTTGTCTAACAGGCCAGTATTGAACAAGACTAAGCTCTATTATTTCTTCATAGGGATCTTTGATTGTCACAACAATATCATTTACATGATACTTACCATTATCTACTACACTAATAACTTCACCTTCAACATTGGGGCGAAGCATAACTTTGTGAGTTACAAGTTCTGTTTCCACTACGGTAGCATATATTTTACCATCAATTAAATAATCTCCAACTTTTGCTATAATTTCAACATCCCATAGTTTATCTGTACTAAGGTTAGTTGCATCTATTCCTCTACCAATAAAGGAACCAGTTTTTTCTAATAAAGTTTCTAGCGGTCTTTGAATTCCGTCAAATACTCCTCCAATAATCCCAGGTCCAAGCATTAATGACATAGGTTCCCCTGTTGAAAATATTGGTTCTCCAATCTTAAGACCTGTTGTTGATTCATACACCTGAATTATTATTCTTCCAGATTCAATTCCTATAACTTCTCCAATTAACTTAAGGTGACCTACGTGAACCATCTCAAGCATGAATAATTCATTAGTTCCTGACACAGTTACCACCGGTCCATTAACACCTGATATAAAGCCTTTTTGTTTCACTCTAGTCACCTACTTTTTCTATATCGATTCCACAATATTGTAGAAAATCATCTTCTTCTTGCTCAAGTCTCTTCGCAATTGAATCATCTAGATATGTATTTTTAGTTGTGTTATGCAGCTTACAACCACCTAACATTTCAATATATTTACGCTCAAAAACCACCTTTGAATCTTTAAATTGATTCTTGACATCTTTATATAATTCTTTGTCTTGATGATTCAGATAAATAACGTATTCACCTTCACCTAATAATTCCATATGTTTATGAATATCTAGTATTAGTTGTTTATTATACTCTTTTGTTTTAGTATATTCTGCAATCTTTTCTTTTGCTTTTTTAAAAACGGTGTCTATAATTTCTTTACGTTTTGCTAGGAGCCTTACCTTATTCTCCATTTGAGCCTTTGATATTACTTCATTTTTCTCTTTATCTATGTTCTTCAAACCCGTTTGTATTATCTCATAAGCTTCCTCTAGAAATCTAAATTCTTTTTCTTTATAATCTTTTTCTAGTTTATCATAAACATGCTTTTCGATGATTTTCCTTTTATCTGCAACATCATTCATGATTTCAGATTTGAAGTGTTCAATTTTAATTGCTACTGTTGGCATTATTTCACCTTCTTATCTATAATTTCAAACCTATTGCGTCTCTTACATACTTAGTTATTGAATCCATTCCCCGCTCTGAACCATGTCTATCAGGAATCTGTACAACCAATGGAATATGGTGATTTAATTTAATATCCAAAATTCTGGCTTCTATTTTTAGGCCAATTTTTTCGGTTATTAATAACACGCCAACTTCCTTATCTTTAAGAATTCTATCAAGTTCCTGATTGATTTCATTTTCCTCGTGAACAACAACACCATCAATTCCTGCAAGTCGCATGCCTGTAAGTGTGTCTACATTATCACTGATTAAGTACATTTTCATTACAACACCTCATTATCTATCCTAGAATCATAATTGAGATAATTAAACCATAAATCGCAATACCTTCTGACAATCCAACAAATATAATTGTACGTCCAAGTAATTTAGGGTCTTCACTAATTGCGCCAATTGCTGCTGATGAGGCTGCAGCAACCGCGGTACCTGTACCTACACAAGCTAATCCAGTAGATAGTGCTGCGCCAAGATATTTAAGTCCATCTCCTATTGATGCCCCTACAACAACTGTTTCAGTGGTTTCAGCTAAAGCATTATAACCACTTAACATAAATACAGTAGCTCCAATCATCATTAGAATAAAACTTCCTACACTTACACCTAAAACTTTTCTTGCTTTTTCATTATCAATCTTTTTTTTGATAGAATATACGCCTGCTGCAATTGTTAAAGCAACTAAAAGTACTGTTAATACTAAAATAATTTCCATAATTTCCTCCTATAATTTTATCCTTTTATTTTGAAAGGTTTAAACTCAATTCCTTCACCTTCGAAGAATTTCGAAAACAGTTCGTAGTACTGTAATCTTAATCCTTGAATCAATACTATTAAGCCTTCTAACCCAATAATTAATATGTTACCAAATATCATAACTACAATACTTCCAGAACCTCCGACAATATCTGCTATTGAATGAAATGCAAGAAAAAATCCGACATGATTAAGTGCAAAAGCTCCAAGTCTCATAAATGATAAGGTATTACTCAATGTGGCAAGTAAAGTTTCCACCATTTCAAATACAGCTTCTAGCAAAAAGCCCCCTTCTTTTGGAAAAACATGTTTCTTACGTGCTAGCAAGTTTTCAAGTGGATGTGCAAACATCATAATAAAGAAAGGTGCAATAATAAATAAAATAATAATAATCGGTGATACAGTATTTTTAAGCACAATATTTAAAATAATATATATTAATGCCATATAAAATACTAATCCAGCTAAGCCATTACGGTCAAATAACATTTTACCAATTTTTTCTTGTTTATACTTATTAATCATGTTAAGTATCATCGCTACAATCAGTAGAAATGCACCAAATGCAACTGATGCAAATAGTAATTCCATCTTACTTGCCATTGTATCAATCATAGGTACACCTGGAAATAATTCACGAAGTAAATGTTCATTACCGAAAAATGAGCCATAGAAGAATCCAGTCACACTAGATATTGTTCCTAAATATATACCTAACTTTGCTAATGGATTACCTGACTTTTTAAAATATAACAGTGCCAATAACGCAATGACAATTCCTTGTCCTAAATCGCCAAACATAATACCAAAAAAAACAGTATATGTAATAGCTACAAATGATGTTGGATCAAGTTCATTATATGATGGCGTTCCATACATTCGTACAAGTTCTTCAAAAGGCTCAATCAACTTATTATTTCGTAGTTTAGTTGGTGGATGGGATTTTTTGACTGCAATATCATCCTCTACAATGCATGTTACACTTTTAAGCTTGTTAACCATCGCCTGAAAATCCTCTACTTGAGAAATAGGAATCCAACCTGTTAAATAAAAAGCTTCATTACTTCTAACTGCATACCTTCTTACTTCAAACACTTCATTTAGTTGAACGGTAAAGTTATAAAGCTCCTGCAGTCTATCAAAGTTTCTTTCAACAAACTCTCTAGCATCCTTATCAAGCATATTCACTCTATTACTTAGTTCTTCTATTTCATCATCCAATTTTTTTAATGCATCTTTAGGTAAACCTTTTACATCGCCTGAAATTCTAATTCTCTCAAAGAATAGTGAAGCAAATAAAGAATCAATGTTACCTTGCTGTGACCTTGGTGTGAAATAAACAAGATAAACACTTTCTCCTTCTTCCGACACCTCATATGCAATTATATCAAGTTCTTTAATATAAGTATTTAGTTTCTTAAAACTATCCTTTGGCATTTTACCAAATCTAAATTTTATGTATTTAAACTTAAACATTTTACTAATATTAATATCTAAATTCTGTATTGGCACTAATTGTTTTCGAATCTCTCTTTTATGCTCTAAATCCTCTTTTAATGAACCGCTAATTTTTTGAATTGTTTCAAGTTGTCTTTCATAGCCATCAATTTCTGGCTCTAACAAAGAAACAGGCATAAGTTCACAGCTTTTTGATGGATTATAACTAATATCATGGTTAAGAACTTTTATCAAATCTTCTACATTTTTATTAAGGCGTTCATAAGGATTTTCTTCTGAAAACGGATAAAGTCCTTTTACTGAGCCTAGTATATACATTGCGTTTTCCAATTGAATATCAAAAGGTACAATAGTGTTAATCACAAAATCATCCATAGCACCAATTGGTCCAGCGATATTCACAAATTTCATTTTTTCAACTGCCATTATTATGCCTCCTTTCTACTTAAGCCCCGCTAAATAGTGATGAATTGAATCGTGGTCTAAATCATATCTAATACCTTCAATTATATTAGTGATATTTTGAACTTCTAATTCCTTTAAATACATATATCCAATAACTGGTGCTATTGAATATGCTTCTGTTCTCATGGATCTTTGCTGAATTTTATGCATATAATTTAAAAATTGGTATTCCACTTTATCTTGTCTAAAATCAATTATTTTACTGTAAAAAGTTTGTTCAGCTAACTTATACAATTGTTCCATAGTTGTTGTATTAATCATCTGTTCTAATACGTCTTTACGTAGTTTATAATACGATGGTATAACAAATCTATGAATCATTTCTTTAGACAAATTATAAGATTTTTTAGCTCTAATTATCCAAAAAATATTTTTAAAATCAATTTCTAGTCCGAACATTTCTTCAAGAAGTTCTTTATCTTTACCTCTTTCCATCTTCCTTACTTGCTTAATACTCTTCTGGAAATAGTAATCATCTAATACCATCTCAGCAGTAAAATTATCAATTTCACCATCCTTGGTAATAAGGGGTTTTAGTATTCCATAAAAGTTAGAAGAAGATAAGCTATCTACTAATTCAGATATACTGTGAGCTTCTAGTGACTTATTAAAATTAATTTTCGAATATCTACTAACAAATAAAGTTGCCTTATCAAGAACTGTTAATGATTCCCCCATTTGTAATGTTCGAAGCATTTTTTTTATATCTTCAACTTCTAGCTTTCGATATATATAACGATATATTTTCTTCTCATTACCCGTTAAATGTTTGGCAATCTTAAGTGCATCCCGAACAACAGCCCTGTAGAGTAATACTTCAAGTTTTCCTCTATGTACATCATTTTCATCTAAATCAATCAAATCATTTTTATAATATGTATTATTCTTAAGATAAAGGGCAACTTCCTTAACATTTCTCTTTAACATCATATTATTATAATCATCAATCGTTAGCATACGACCTTTCATCACACGAATTTTCGTTGATAGGTCACAGTATTTTAATAAACTTTGCATAAGTTCACCCCTAGCTTAGTATATATCTAACTTAGTACACGTCTAACTAAATTCTCTACCCATTCATCCATGTTATCGTCTGCATACTTATCCATTTCGAGAAGATGGTTTACGCATTTAGTAACTTTTTCTTCTTCTGCTTCTTTGATATCATTAAACTCACGATCACGAATTTGTTGCACCTTAAGTTTTGCATCGTTTATGATTTGATATTCTAAGGCTTCAACCCTTAATTTATGTTCTTTTTCTTTTTGTTTTTTTTCTAATAATGCGTCATCAATTATTTTTTGCGCTTTTTCTTCAATTTCCATTATCTGTTTTATGACTTTTTCCATTAGAGTCTCCTTCCCACTTTTCTATGGTTTCTTTCATGGATTTTTTATCTATTTCTTTGAATTTTTCATTATTATTAGAACTGTCAAAGCGACAAACAGCTTTGTATTTACAGTAATCACATGATGTTTTGCTTTCATACCTATATGGTTTTACTTCTACTTCACCCTTGTAGATATTTTCACCAATTTGCTTTGATTTTTTATTAACAAAGGCTAAGGTTGCTGCCATATCTTCTTCTGTAATTGTACTTGACCTGCTTGAAATACCTTTACTTGTAAGAGTAACCGGAATCACTTCTGACGTTTTTACAATATCTTCATCAAACAAACGAATAATCTGTTCATCATGAAGTACTAATCCATTTGGTTGTAATTGTTTAAGCAATTTCAAGTCTATCTCATCTTGTGTTATTGAATCGTTTTTAATAAATGGATCTTGTATCTGATAATAGTACAATCCACTAGGAATCACCTTTTTAAATGTATTATGTTCTTTGATTTCTTTCACTACATTTAAGTATACAAATAATTGCAGTTGTACGCCACTGTCAATTAGACTAAAATCGAGAGTTTTATTACTCGATTTATAGTCAATTATACTAATATACATATTTTCATCTGATTCATATTCATCTACTCTATCTATAACACCTTTTAAAAACATATTTGCATCTGGTGCCACCTTAAGAATTAATGTTTCTATATTTGATTCTTTGCCATCAAACTTATACTCTACCTCTTTAGGTTTTAGCATACTTTTACTTAACTGTTTTTCAATTCCCCACAGTGATCTCTTTAGGATACGTGTTAATTTTATAATTAAATATTTGTTCCTATAGCTACTGAGAAATATAGCATTTTTACCATCCTTAAGCACTTCATCAATGCATTCATCAATTAATGCGTTTCTAACTTCAGGTTTAATATGTGCAATATCAATTTTTTTATAAACACACTTACTAATATATATTTCTAAGCATTTATGAAATAATATTCCTATATCAGGAAGCGTAACAACATATTCTTCTCTACTTGAAAGTCCTAATCTATAATTAAGAAAATGTGAGTAAGGACAACTAGCATATGCCTCGAGTTCGGATACACTCATGCTATATTCCTTTGTTCTTATTATATCTAAGGAAGTTGTATTATTAATATATTTTAAGCCCTCAACAAATACCATAGGATTTATCATTGATTCGATATTTTCCTTATGTCTTTTTATAAAATATTTAAACAAAGAATTTATTTCAGTTTCATGGTTTTCGTAATCCTTATTAGCCACTAAATCTGTTAATCTGTAAAACATAGGTTTGCTTCTAGTAATATCCTTATTATTTACAATTATTTTTCTTGCTAGTATAACCTTTTCATCTATAAACATTCTTTGAATATTTAAAAATAACGGAGCAGGGCGCATTATCCCTTCTTCTGAACTTCTAGTGTATGATAAGTGCAATAAATTCATGCCTTTTGTTAATGCCATATAAATATTCATTTGTTCCTTGAATAAACTTTTAGCTTGATTAGGTGCAACTTCAAGCCCTAATTCGAGCAATGTCGTTCTTTCCTTGTCTGTTAATAACTGATTACTGTTTACAATTAATGGAACTTTTCCTTCATTTATTCCAAGAACAAATACAAATTTATTCTCCATAAATCTAGTTCTACTTATATCTCCTACTATTATTTGATCAATACTTGGTGGGGTCTGGGATAATTTTATACCACTTAATCCAGTTTCAATCAACTGAACAAATTCTTTAACAGAAACAACTTCTTCACCAATTAATTGATATGTATCTTCTAATAATTCAATAACTAATTTATATACTTTCAAATATTCAACCGCTTCTTGAAGCTTATCTTCAGTTTCAAGTTGCTCTGTCATTTTCTCATGTATTTCAACTACCTTCAACTCTTCTAAATAGTTATATAATACTTTTATCTTGGCTGCTACTGTTTTAGCCTTTTTAAGAGAATCAGATAATATGAAAATATACTTCATAAGTTCAAGTTTATCTTCTTCATATTCATCCCATTCTTTATTCCACTTATAATGGCCTTTTATACCTTTTTGAAAACAGTAATTTTCAATCAAATGTAGCTTATCTGTTTGCTTATAATATATAGATTTTAAATGATAAAAAACATGCTCATATCTGTAGTTATACTGCACAACTAATAGGGCTGATAATATAAACTGAATCAACGAATGTTTGTTTATCGTATCCTTTTTATCTATAAAGTAACTGAACTCATAATCATCAAACCATTGTTTGATAGCACTTTCATAAGCGCTTAAATCAGATGTTAACACAACGATATCTTTAAACCTCTTGTTGCTTTTAACAATTTTATGAATTCTAATAGCAACCGCTTCAACTTCTTCTAAGATCGTTGATGCTTCCATAAGACGGATACCACTGCTTTTATCTACGTTATCATTCTTATATTTAACGATTGGATACTTAAACAAATTTCTTACTATATGTTTAAGTTGTTTTGATTGATTTCTTAAAATATTCTCTTTAATTACCGGTTCAAGTTCTAGAACATGGTTAAGTTCTGCAATATCTCTAAGTCTACTAATCATTTTTTTAGATTCATAGAATAACTCATTTTCATTTTTAAGATTACCTAACTTTTCTTTAGAATCAATTGTTATACATATATATAAGTTTTTAGAAGTAGTCATTAATGCTTCTATAAATTTATACTGCATAGGTGTGAACCCATAAAAAGAATCTATGGTAATACTTGTATTCTTAAGTTTATCAATTGTAGGAATCAACTCTATTAATTTCATGGAAGCTTCTGAAGTTGTAACAAACTCATCTTTCATTTCTTTTTTGAAATAAAACAGCAATGTTTTTAGGTCTAACAATTTATCCTTCAATAGTTGTTCATCAATTTTACCTATAAATTCCTCAAGGGTATCTTCATTAATCGTATATTGATAGCATTCAGAAATCAATGTATTTAATTCTTCCATATAACTTTGCTTCTTACGATGACGTTTAATCCATACAAACTCATCAATATGACTTTCGATGATTTTTCTAATAATCAAACTTCTTCCATTTTCAGACATGGATTTTTTATTTACCAATGCCATTTCATCATAAAATCTATAAACAAGTCTATTAAAGCTTACAACTTCAACATTTAACATACCTTTACTCTTAGTTTTTTGTATAAATTCCTCTTGAGCTTGCATCGTATATTGTTCAGGTACGATATAAATCTCCATATCCTGGCTAACTTTTATTCTATCTATCATTTGACTAAAAGCATATGTGGTTTTCCCTGTTCCTGTTGTCCCTATTATTAGTTGGAATGCCATTTTTACTCCTTGTAGAACAAAGCTTTACTATAAACTCCAGTTATTCCAGTAAGCATCTAAATCTTCATTTTCAATAGCAACAAGATATTTGTCTACAATTTTAAAGAAATCTGCTTCATCGTCTAGTTTCACAATAATATTTTTGTCTTTAACTTTTATGCATTTATCTTTAAGATTTTTTTGATTAATATATCGATCAAATTTCTCTATCCATTTGTCTATTAACTCTTTTTCAATTTCTTCATATCCTGCCATTTCTGCTTTTATTTCTTCTACAAAGTCTATTTTGCTTAATTCTATCATATTATCCTACTTTCTCATTCGCCTATTATTTTTATAAGAACACGTTTTTTACGTTTTCCATCAAATTCTCCATAGAATACTTGCTCCCATGGCCCAAAATCTAGTTTACCGTCAGTTACTGCAATAACAACTTCCCTACCCATTATTGTACGTTTAAGATGTGCATCCGCATTATCTTCAAAACCATTATGCCCATATTGATTATAAGGTTTTTCAGGTGCTAGTTTTTCCAACCAATGTTCAAAATCTTTGTGCAAGCCTGCCTCATCGTCATTAATAAAAATACTACTTGTAATGTGCATAGCATTACATAATAATATACCATCAGTAATACCACTTTCAATCAATGTAACGTTAATATCTGCTGTAATGTTAACTAGTTCCCGTCTACGACTTGTTTTAAACCAAAGTTCCCTGCGATAACTCTTCATATAAAAACCCTCCTTATATATTATTAACACTTTCACGTTCAAGCAAACTATACTTAACTATATATTCTTTCATTACTAATTCACCAAAACGGCTATTTGCCAACATAACATTATAGCCATTTTTTCTTAATATCTGTTATAACCTTATTATACACAATTTAGAGAAAAATTTCATAAGAAATATTAAGTTTTTTCTATTTATCTGTAGATATGAAAAGCTTTTCATATCATATTGTTTGAAAATAAGCTATAATTACATATAATTGGTTAAGGTGTCATAACAAAATTTTGACACCTTAACCATAACTTGCAGTGAATTAATATATAAAAATTTATATTTATGAAAAGAGGATTATTATGTTATTGGGTGCAATCGAAGCAGGTGGAACAAAAATCATATGCGGTATTGGCGATGAAAAAGGTAAACTTATTGAAAAAATACATTTTCCTACGTTATCACCTAAAGAAACCATGCCTAAAATTATCGAATATTTTAAAGGCAAGGATATTGTTGCTCTTGGTATAGGTACATTTGGTCCTATAGACGTAAATAAAACTTCTAAAACTTACGGTTATATCCTTGATACTCCAAAAGCTGGATGGTCTAATTATCCTTTTTTAGATACAATTCAAAAATCAATTAATGTTCCAACAGTAATTGATACTGATGTTAACGGTGCTGCCTTAGGGGAGTCTATGTGGGGCATTGCTAAAGATAACGAATCCTGTTTATACATCACCATCGGTACTGGTATCGGTGCTGGATTTTGTAGTAATGGCACTCTTCTTCACGGTTTATTACATCCAGAAATGGGACACATATTGTTACGCAAACATAAAGATGACACTTATAATGGTCGTTGTCCATTTCATGGTGATTGTTTAGAAGGACTTGCCTCCGGACCTGCAATTGAAGAGCGATTTAACGAAAAAGCATATAACTTAGATAAAGGTCATATTGCTTGGGAAATCGAAGCATATTACATTGCTCAAGCTTTAATTAATTATACAATGATCCTTTCTCCTCACAAAATAATACTTGGTGGTGGAGTTATGAAGCAAAAACAACTTTTTCCATTGATACACAAGTATTTTATTCAAATGATGAATGGTTATATAAACAAGCCAGTTCTAAATGAAAATATTGCTGATTATATTGTATACCCTGGTTTAGGTGATCATTCAGGAACCTATGGATCTCTTGCACTTGCCACTCTAGCACTTAAGGAATAACAATATGAATAATAATAAGAAAATCGATTTATTCACTCAACGAATTCAATCAAATGAAACCGAACTAAAAGAAATATATTCAACCGTTTATACTGATAATCCTTTTTATGATTCAGAATTTATGTATGAAAAATTACTTAAACTCATGAAAAACTATATTTTGGAAAGAAAACCTAAGTATATTAAGGCTGATACTAACGCCCCCAATTGGTATCATTCCAATAAAATCATAGGAATCACCTTATACGTAGATCTGTTTTCAAGTGATCTTATAAACTTCAAAAGCCACATTCCCTATTTTAAGGAATTAGGAATTAATTTAATCCATTTTATGCCAATTCTTGAAGGTCGACCAGGTGAAAATGATGGTGGTTATGCTGTTAAAAACTACAAACAAATAGATCCAAAGTTCGGTACAACAGAAGACTTTATAAGTTTAATTGATATGCTCAAGAAAAATAAGATTCATTCCTGTATAGATTTTGTTGTTAATCATACTGCTAAAGAACATGAATTCGCACGAGAAGCTCTTGAAGGTAACAACGATTATATGAATATGTACTTAATGTATGACAATTATGATATCCCTGCTTCTTTTGAGCAATCGGTTCCTGAAGTTTTTCCTAAAGTAGCACCAGGGAACTTTACGTATTATGATGAAATTAACAAATGGGTTTTTACTTCTTTTTATGAATTCCAATGGGATTTGAATTATCAAAATCCTTTAGTTTTCGAAAAAATCATTGATATACTTCTATATCTTGCAAACATTGGTGTAGATATGATTCGACTTGATGCTATTCCCTTTATGTGGAAAGAATTAGGACACTCCTGCCGAAATCATCCTATGATACATAAACTTCTTAGAATGATGAACCTAATTATAGATATAGTATGTCCTTCAGTTGCTTTACTTGGAGAAGCCATTGTTGAACCAAGTGAAATTATCAAGTATTTTGGTGAGAAATCTAGTGAGTGCAATATTATGTATAACGCTACACATATGGTAAATTTGTGGAATTCTATTGCCACAAGAGATACCACTTTACTTCAAATTGACGCAGGTAAGCTTCACCCAAAATCTCAAGGAGCTTGGATCAATTATGCAAGATGTCACGATGATATCGGTTGGGGTTTTAATGAAGAAGCTATAACAAATATGGGTTTAAAGCCTTACGATCACAAGCAGTTTTTAATTAACTTTTATAAGGGTGATTTTGATGGAAGCTTTTCCATTGGCAAGTTATACGAATTTAATACTGATACTATGGATGCTAGAAACTGTGGAACAATGGCTAGTTTATTAGGTCTTGAACAGGCTATAATAAACAAAGATTTATATCAAAAAGAATTAGCTATTAAACGAATTAATTTAATTCATAGTATATTATTATCTTCTCCTGGAATACCCCTAATCTACAGTGGTGATGAAATTGCAACAATAAATAATTATGAATATTTAGACGATCCTCTTAAGGCTCATGATTCAAGATGGATACACAGAAGTAGCTTTAATCACGAAATTGCAAAACTCCGCAAAATCAAAGGTACAAGACAAGGATTAGTTTTTGATTATTTAAAAACTATGATTTCAATCAGAAAAACATATGACATTCTTGCACCAACTGTTATTAGTAAAATTCTCGATACCAAAAACAACCATATCTACTGTTTTTATAAGATACATGAAGGCAATGTATTTATTGCTCTATTTAATTTTAGTGAAGATCGTCAATTTGTTAATTCTCAGAACTTCCATCAACTTGAAATTCATGAGACATTTACTGATTTATTATCAGGCAAAATCGTTGACTTAAGCCAATCCCAAACCCTGCTAGGTCCTTATGAGTGCCTATGGTTATGTAACAGAGATATTTAATCTTTTTTTATGTACTTAAACTGGTCAATCGAAAATGGTCCCCTTATAACTCTTTTACTGATTTTAAGGTTACCGTTTTCTTCTGGTCTAATTCTCCAATCTATCAACATAATTTCACCATTAACAATTTCAATACCGTTAATTCCTCTTGGGTGAATGCAGCAACCGGAATTAAAGTACGGAATTTCCTGTGGTTTAGATATCTTTGGTCGATGTGTATGCCCACAAATAACTCCCACACCTTTTTCGCTAATCCATTTAGAAAAATTCACTTCTATCTTATGCCTTCTTATTCGGCTTTTAGCTGGACTCACAGGATTCCTAAACCCAAATGCGTGCAAAAATCTCCAAAAAAATCTTAATGATAACATGGAAGGCAACCATAACTTATCGTTAAAAAGATCTCCTTGATGACCATGTACAAGTAAAATTTCCTGTCCAGTATCTTTATACTTTAAAACTAAGCTTTCCGGTGTTATCATATCTGTAAAAAGACAACTTTCCTTATCTAAAAAATCATCATGAAAATGATATAAATTTTTTTGAACCCATGTTCTGTTTCTCAAATAATTATTATGATTACCATATATGCAAATAAATCTTTTATCGTCATAAAATTTTTTTAATAATAAAAACACATCACTGTGGGCACTCATGATGATTTCAAATTTTGGATGTTCCCATAATTCATCACCATCGCCTAATTCAATATATGTATATCCTTCTTCTAAATAATTCTCTAACGCATGATAATAAACATTCTGATTATGAGCAAATTCATCAGACATACTATTATCTCCTCTATGAACATCAGCAAAAAATATATATCTACTATTTTTGTCAAATTCAATAACTCTTGCCTTTTTGTAACACTCATCTAATCTATGATTTGTTTTCATTATACCCTTCCTTCATTTAACTTTCATCTATTTGAATTTTATGACTAGAAGACTGTCATAAAATGTCAAGGAGACTTTCCTTCCGTTAACAATCCGCAAGCGGAACGAGGCATAGCCTCTTTGTTTTTGACTACAGGAAAGTTCCTCATTTGAATTTTATGACTTGGTGACTGTCATAAAATGTCAAGGAGACTTTCCTTCCGTTAACAATCCGCAAGCGGAACGAGGCATAGCCTCTTTGTTTTTGACTACAGGAAAGTTCCTCATTTGAATTTTATGACTTGGTGACTGTCATAAAATGTCAAGGAGACTTTCCTTCCGTTAACAATCCGCAAGCGGAACGAGGCATAGCCTCTTTGTTTTATTATACTATAAAAAGAGCCTTCTTCCTAATGGAAAAAGGCTCTTTTTTATATGCATTGATATAATAATGTCTTTATTATGCTTCGTAATTCATATTCGCCATTCTAATGTAAGAATTATATCTTTCTTTTGCATCAACTTCTGCTTTAACGAATAAGTTCGCAGCAATTTCTGGGAATTGTTTTTCTAATGATGTATATCTAATTTCACCTTTAAGGAATTCTTGGAAGTCCATAGTTGGCTCTTTAGAATCAAGAATAAATGGATTCTTTCCTTTTTTAGCTAAACGAGGATCAAATCTCCATAAGTGCCAGTAACCAGCATCAACTGCCTCTGCCATTCTGTTTTGAGATCTTCCCATACCTTCAATAATCCCATGACTAATACATGGAGCATAAACGATAAGAATTGATGGACCTGGATAACTCTCTGCTTCTTGTAATGCTTTCATAAATTGGTTCTTATTAGCACCCATAGCACATTGAGCAACATATACATAACCGTAAGTTGTTGCAATCATACCAAGATCTTTCTTCTTAGTTTTCTTACCTGAAGCAGCAAATTTAGCAACTGCAGCTGTAGGAGTAGCTTTAGAAGATTGTCCACCAGTGTTTGAGTAAACCTCTGTATCAAATACAAGAACATTTACATCTTCGCCTGATGCAAGAACATGATCAAGACCACCGTAACCGATGTCATATGCCCATCCATCACCACCAACAATCCACATAGATTTTTTGATTAAGTAATCTTTATTGTCTTCAATTTCTGACAATAATGCATCTGCATCAGCGTTACCAGTAGAAGTACCAAATAATGCTTCAACAGCTTTTGATGCAATTTTCGATTCTTCAGCATTATCTTTCGCTGTAACCCAAGCACTTAGTACATCTTTAACTTCTGATTTAGCTTCAGTAGCTAAAACACCCTCGATTTGAACTTGAATCTGGTCTCTGATTTGAGAAACACCCATAGCCATACCAAATCCGTACTCTGCATTATCTTCAAATAGTGAGTTAGCCCAAGCTGGACCTTTACCTTCTGCATTAGTTGTATAAACTGATACAGGCGCTGAACCACCCCATATTGAAGAACAACCTGTTGCATTAGCGATAATCATTCTATCTCCATATAATTGAGTGATATCTTTAAGGTAAGGAGTCTCTCCACAACCTGCACAAGCTCCTGAGAACTCCATTAGTGGTTGAGCAAATTGAGATCCTTTAACTGTTGATTTACTTACTAATGTATCTTTATATGTAACTTTTTCAACTACATAATCCCAGTTTGAAACTTCTTTATTTCTAGTTTCAATTGGCTCCATAACTAATGCTTTTTCCTTAGATGGACAAACGTCAGCACAAACTCCACAACCTTGACAGTCTAGAATATCTACTTGCATAACATATTCAAGTCCATCTAAGCCTTTACCTTTAGCAGCAATTGTGATTAATCCTTCAGGAGCATTTGCTTTTTCGTTTTCATCTAACAAGAATGGACGAATTGAAGCATGTGGACATACAAATGAACATTGATTACATTGAATACAATTATCTTCAATCCAAACCGGAACATTTACTGCAACACCACGTTTTTCGTATGCTGATAATCCTTGAGGGAATTGACCGTCTTCATTTCCTTCAAATGCTGAAACAGGAAGTGTATCACCTTTTTGAGCGTTAACAGGGAATACAACTTTTTCAACAAATTCTGGAAGATTTGATGGTATTTCAATTGAGTCAGCTGCCTGTGCCCAGTCAGCAGGTACTTCTATCTTAGTGATTGCATCTTGGCCAGCTTCAATTGCTTTATAGTTAAGTTCAACGATAGCATCACCTTTTTTGGAGTATGCTTTCTTTGCGTATTCTTTCATGTATTTTACAGCTTCACTAGCAGGAATTACATCTGCTAACTTAAAGAATGCTGATTGCATAATTGTGTTGATTCTATTTCCAAGACCAATTTTTCCAGCCATATGTACAGCATCAACAATATATACATTAACTTCTTTTTCAGCGATTTCTCTCTTAAGCTCGCCTGGAAGTTTTTCGTTTAATTCTTCAGCAGTCCATTGAGTATTAAGAAGGAATGTTCCACCCTTAACTATACCTTTTAATAAGTCATACTTATCAACATATGATTGGTTGTGACAAGCAACAAAATCTACTTCGTCAAGAAGGTAAGTCGAAAGAATTTTCTCTTTACCAAAACGTAAGTGAGATACTGTGATACCACCTGATTTCTTTGAGTCATAACTAAAGTAACCTTGAGCATAAAGATCAGTTTTATCACCGATGATTTTTATTGAGTTTTTATTGGCACCAACTGTACCATCTGAACCAAGACCCCAGAATTTACAACGAGTAGTTCCTTCTTTTTCAGTCATAATTGTTTCTGTTACTTCTAATGAAAGGTTAGTAACATCATCATTAATACCAAGAGTGAAACCATTTTTAGGCTCAGCAGCATCTAGATTTTTATAAACTGCCAAAATCTGACTTGGAGTACAATCTTTCGAACCAAGACCGTATCGTCCACCAACAATCAATGGTTGATTTTTTGCGCCATAGAATACTGAACGTATGTCTAAGTATAATGGTTCTCCAAGTGATCCTGGCTCTTTAGTTCTATCAAGAACAGCAATTTTAGTGACTGTTTCTGGAAGTTCTTTTAGGAAGTGCTTAATTGAGAAAGGTCTATATAATCTTACTTTAAGAAGACCTATTTTCTCTCCTTTTGAAGTTAAATAGTTAACAGTCTCTTCAATTGTATCTGTTACTGAACCCATTGCGATGATTACTTTAGTCGCATCAGGAGCACCAACGTAGTTGAATAATCTGTATTCTCTACCAACAACTTCTGAGATTTTTGCCATATAATCTTCAACAATTGCAGGAACAGCATCAAAGAATTTGTTTGCTGATTCTTTAGCTTGGAAGAAGATATCTGGATTTTGAGCAGTACCACGAGTTACTGGGTGCTCAGGATTAAGAGATTTTTTACGGAATGCTTTAACAGCATCCATATCTATTAAATCTTCAAATACTTTATAATCCATAACTTCGATTTTTGATACTTCATGAGAAGTTCTAAAACCATCAAAGAAATGAATAAATGGAATACTTGCTTTAATTGAAGCAAGATGAGCTACACCACCAAGGTCCATAGCTTCTTGAACACTACCTGATGCTAGTAAAGCAAAACCTGTTTGTCTTGCTGCCATAACGTCTGAATGATCACCAAAAATTGATAATGCATGAGCTGCTACTGCACGAGCACTAACATGGAAAACTGCAGGTAATAATTCACCAGCTATTTTATACATATTAGGAATCATAAGCAATAAACCTTGAGATGCTGTATAAGTAGTTGTAAGTGCACCTGCTTGAAGTGAACCGTGAACTGCTCCTGATGCACCACCCTCAGATTGTAATTCAGTAACTTTTACTTCTTGACCAAAAATATTTTTCTTACCGTTTGCTGCCCATACATCAACATTTTCCGCCATTGGTGAAGACGGTGTGATTGGATAGATAGCGGCAACATCAGTGAATGCGTATGAAACATATGCAGCGGCTTGATTACCGTCCATAGTTTGCATAACTTTGTTATAAGCCATTATTATACCTCCTTGGAATATAAAAATTTATTAGTTTTCACTATTATAACATCTATGTTTATTGTATACAAGATGCATTGTGCATAATTTTTATGAAAATCAATTCCTATTTGATCCTCAACTGTTCTTCTCTGATTCATAAATTTTAGTTTAAATGACTTGCAAAATCATTTAGCTTTTCTATATCTATAATCTTAAATGTTGCTTGATAATAATCAATAATTCCTTCATTTTTCATTCTAGATAATTCTCTTGACATACTTGGTCTAGATACATGAAGAAATTCTGAAAGTTCATTTCGGTTAAATTTAATTTCAAACATTGACTTTTTATTCTTTTCATATTCTTCCGTTAAAAATTTAGCAATCTTTCCTCTCATACTTTTAATAGAAAGGTAATTCACTTTTCGATTAAGTCCTAGTGCCTTATCTGAGACAATATGAAGCATATTCAACATAATCTGTTTATGTCCTACACACATTCTCTGACAATGATTAATGATAGTCTCTGGTTTAATAAACATTACTGTTGAATATTCTTTAGCAATAACTGTCGCAGGCCATACTTTTAAGGAAGAAAAAGCTACCATTTCACCAAAAACACCACCTGTTTCAAGTTGAGCCATTATTATTCTTTCACCTGCTTCGTTTATTTTTGTAATTGTCACATGTCCTTTTAATAAAATACCTACTCCTGTATAATCATGCCCTTCTAACGTAATATTGTCAGAAATGCTATAATTTTTGATTACAGGATTAAAACAATTTAATATAAAAACCAATTCCTCGGGTTTAATATCTTTAAATAGCGGAACATTAAGAAGAACCTCTTCATATTTACTATATTCAAACATTTGATACCTATGCTTTCTTAATTCTATTCTACAATAACATGAACCATTTCTGCTTGATTATACGCATCAGCATCACCATATCCGATTGTATAATTTTTGATTGTAATAGTAGCATATCCTGTTGTACCAATATTCCCAAATTTATCTGCCACTTTGTCATAGTCACCTAGTATAAACACGGTACTTGCAACTTCTTGTTTATTTCTAGGAAGCAATACACTTGAAGCTTCATCTGGAACAAATCTTACGACTCTTCCAAAAGATAAATTAGAATTTTCATGATAATAATTACCAGTAAGCTCAACTTCTCCTTCAAATGTGATTTTATTGAGATCTGCAATTTGTGAAATTTCTTTAATTACAAATCCAACAATTTGATCTCCAACTCTAACATTGTCTTCGTCAAATGGATTATCTACATATCTTGGAATCGGTTGTGTTTCAATATCTAGAATAGTTGCACTTTCAGCTTCTACAAAAATTGTAATATTAGTTTTTGCACAAAACCATCCTGCAACATAACCTTTAGTTCCTTCTTTTGTTTCGATTTTATACCAAATTCTTTTTTGTGAATCAAGCTTATCTTCTAAAACCTGGTATGTTTCATTTTCTAGGACTAAACCTACCTTTTCACTATCTACATCTGCAGCGATTCTTACATTTAACCGCTCCGAATCAACAACTATATAGTTAGCTTCCACATTCCTAGGTTCAAATTCGACTACTTTTTCTACAATTATTTCTTCTTTAATAGGTTTTTCCGGTTCAACAGTTTCAATTGAACAACCTGTCACTAATATTGTGCATAATAGCAATGATGCTAACTTTTTCATTATGTCCTCCTATTTATTCACCAAATATTTTATGATTATACATTATTCCTGTTTCTGTATTTGCTATACCACCTGTACCAGTTTCTCTATGACAGCTTGGCATGAGATTTCCCACTTTTTTCATCGCTTCAACCACTTCGTCAAATGGTATGTATGACTCCATTCCACTTCTAACCATATCGATAGCAATTAAGCTGTTAGCAACACCAATTGCATTTCGTTTTTGGCATGGTACTTCAACCAAACCTGCTACAGGATCACAAATTAATCCCATTAAATTTTTAAGTGTTATTGCTCCACCATGAAAAATATGTTTAATATCAACATCAAGCATGTATAAGCCTGCAACTGCAGCCATTGCTGAACCGCTTCCAACCTCTGCTTGACATCCGCCTTCTGCTCCTGCTATTGATGCATTTTTAGCGATTAACGAACCAACAATACCTGCAACTAATAATCCTTCAACAAGTTTGTCATCTGATAATTCAAATGTTTCTTGTAATGATTTAAATACTCCAGGAATTATTCCTGAGGCACCGGCAGTTGGTGCTGCCACAATACGACCCATAGTTACATTAACTTCCATAACCGCCAGTCCATAAGATATCGCCTTCACCATTGTCTTACCTGATGCATTCTTATGACTACTTAACGCACTCTTATATACATCTCCCGCTTTTCTATCGATTATTTTCCCTTTACCACCTTTTGATGATTTAAGACCTTCTTTAATACTATTTTTCATAACATCTAAGTATTCGTGCATTTTTGTTAAAATTTCTTCTTTAGATAATTCACTTAACGACATTTCATAGCTTAGTGCATATTCAAATAATGACAGTTGATTATCATTACAATATTTAATAATTGAACTGCTGTCTTTAAAGTACATTAATGTCCTCCCTTAGGAATGTATATAGTTTTATAAACACCTTTAATAGATTTTAAATGTTTTAAGGATTCCTTGGAAATTTTATCATCAGTTTCTAAAACCATAATCGCATGTTTGCCTTTTATTTCACGGAAAACTTTCATAAATGCAATATTAATATGTTCTTGGGACAACGCATATGACAATTTAGATATCATACCTGGCTTGTCTTTATGTGCAGTAATAAGCGTGTCATATTCACCATCAATTTCAACATCAATATCATTGATTTTAGTAATGATAGCATTACCACCACCTATAGATGAACCTTGTACCACACCACTCTCTCCTGTACTGCTAGTCATTGTTATACGTACTGTATTAGGATGGACTTCCCCTAAATCTACTTTTTTAAACTTATATTTAAGGCGTCCTTTTACAATGATATAAGCATCACGTAATCGTGAATCATTATGTCGTATTCCCATAATACCTGCTAGTAACGCTTTATCACTACCATGACCTTTATATGTTTTTGAAAAAGAGCCATGAAGTTCAAATTTCACTTCTACAATATCTAATCCAAATATTCTACTTGCCATAAAGCTTATTTTGGCAGCTCCAGCAGTATGGGAGCTACTCGGACCAATCATATCCGGTCCTACAATATCAAAAACACTATAATTTTTCACAATTCACCCTCTAACATTTATTGGCCTCTCAACTTATGTATCTGATCAATAGCTTTACGTTTTATAAAACTTGAAATAATAATCTTATTATATTCTTTTAGTATACTAAAAGAAACACCATAGCAATAATTATCACCATCTTGTTCCACTCTAACGATTTTACCTGAAGTTTGTACAATTTTATCTTCTATCTTCATTCTTAATTCTACCATAATTCCGACCGGTAATAAAAGATTTGATTCAAATTTGACACCTCTTGCACTAATGTTAATCGCCTCTACTGGAATTGGATTAACAACAGCATCTCTAAGATTACTAGCAATCCTTGTAATCCAAATATCAACAGCATCTAAATATTCAATTTCGGCTCGAACATACTTTCGAATTTGATCATCAATCATAATCTACCTCTATATCTTGAAAACATATTTACTTTAACATTATACTAAATATGTCCTATAAAAACAAATTATAGTTTTAATTGATCTTTAGCGTCAAACATCGTAAACGAAGTAAGTATAATTGCAAGAAAAATATTAAAGTACTTAGTAATAAAAATCGCTAACATAATCGCTATTTGATATCTTATTGCTTCGATAGGAATAGATCCTCCTAATATTTGACCAGTCATCATGCCTGGTAGTGAAACAAGTCCTATCGTTGCCATAGAAGCAATTGTTGGATTAATTGAAACAATTATAGCTTCCTTGAAAAATGGTAGCGTTGCTTCAAATCTTGTTGCTCCAAGTGCTAAGTCATAATTCACTATTTCTTTGTTCTTTTTAATACCTGAATAAAAAGTTGTTAAACCTATAATATTCCCACTAAGTCCATTTCCAAGTAACATTCCACCGATAGTAATCATGTATTTAGCTTCAAACAAAAAATCAATTCTCACTACCACCGCATTAAAGAAAATTATCATAATAAAGTTAGGGATTAATAATGATAGCATAACTGGTATAAAAACCTTTTTAAATTGCAATGGTGATGAATTGATAATAGAAATACTAGCAACACCAATCATAATTAAAATATAGGCTATATTCACAAAAATATTATTCAAGTCAAATATATATTGAAGGTAAATACCTACAAGAATTAATTGTATTGCCATTCGTACAATTGAGACTATTATTTTTTTTTCATTTTTAATTCCAATAATTCTATTTAATACAAAAATCGGTAGTACAAATAATAGTATATATATAAGGTTAATGTAATCAATTGATTGTGCACCCATTACCATCCCACCTTTATAAATTTCCCTGTTTCTTTCCATACTAGATCATGGCTAATGCTTATGACCGTTTCATTACATTTTGCAAAATAGTTTGCCACTTTACCCTTTAATTCATAATCAAGACCTGACGTAATTTCATCTAACAAAAAAACAGGTTTATTAAGCATAATTGCAATAATAATACCAAGTCTTTGTCTTTCCCCACCTGATAATTCTTGACTTTCCTTATAAAGTAACGACTTATCAAATTCAAAAAGTTTCATTAAGTCATCTCTCAACCCATAATCACCTTCCATTTTAAAAGTATTATGTTTGTAACTTTCTAAATTCATTAAAAATTTCATTACATTTCCCTGTCTAATTGTCACATCTTGATTAACATAAGCATATAAAGATCTAATATCAGAAAAATCACTATCTTTTAGTTCTTTATCATTGATTTTAATACTACCTTTATTATAATTACTAAATCCCAACAACATTTTTATCAAGCTAGATTTACCCGCTCCAGACTTTCCAGTAATTAATATTTTATCACCTTTTTCAATTATCATACTAAAATCTTGAAACAGAACTTTATCTTCATACATCAGATATATATTTTTAAATTCAATAAATGCCATTAGTATTCCCCCACTTTTTAATTAAACCTTCAAAGATATATCCTGATTTTAATAATCCTATGATATTACAATCATATTAGTGTCGCAAAAAACCTCTTGATATTTAGCCTACAATAAATTGATTTTTACAAAAATAACCGATAGCTTTATTATTTATAATAATACTATTTTGACCGTTAGTTAATTCATTAATTGCAGTAACAAGTTCATCACTTTCAACTGCTTGAACCACAACAATATATTTTACAGTGCTTTCATATATTGTTTCTAACAAAGGAACTGAATTTGTACTAATGAAATATTCTAGTTTTCCAGTTAAAGAATAATCTACTTCAATGTGTAATATAAAGGCGCTTTCTTTAGAAACAATATTTGCTTTATCTATTACATCAATTGCCCCTTGTGAATAAGCTCTCGATAATCCACCTGTACCTAACTTTGTGCCTCCAAAATATCTAACGACGATAATTCCACATTGTTCTAACTCACGTCCTTTTAGAACATCTAGAATCGGTATACCTGCTGTTCCTGACGGTTCCTTATCATCTTGATATCTTTCCCTAAGTATTTGTTCATTAATACGATACGCATAGCAGTAATGATTAGCACCACCAAATTCTCCTTTAATCAAATCTAATTGCAACTGAAATTCTTCTACACTATTACAAGGAACAATAAAACTATAAAATTTAGATTTTTTAATAACATTCAAGATTTCATATTTTTTTATTACTGTTTTATAGTTAATGAAATTCTCATTATTTCCCATTTTTTCTCCTTGCCGATTTGTAAATTCATTAGAATTCATTAGGAATTCATTAGGGACGGTTCTTATTGATTCTCTCTTTCTTGCATAATCGTTGAATTAGG
>JAOZKH010000122.1:0-4562 GCA_029935405.1 Vallitaleaceae bacterium
CAAGTATTAAATGATAGCGATATTCAAAATATATATTCATATAAAGGCTTAATGAATAATCTTAAGAATAGTAATTATTTTTATTATATGATTAAAAGTAATAATAAATATTCGAAGTTAAGAAAATTCAGCAGTTTTACTGATTCTAAAGAAACGGTAGTAGCGTATTTTGGAGACCCTCAAGGATATATTCAAAGTCAGTATGATGAGTTTAAGAATACATATTCTCAAGCGGTAATAGCTACAGACAAAATTGATATAAATTATATTGCGGGAGATATTGTAGATACAGGAGATCGTTGGGCAGAATGGCAATTTTTTAACCAGGCGATGGAGAATATATTAAATGAAAATATCTTTGTAACGGCAATAGGAAATCATGATGTGAAGAATGGGGCATCAATATATACAAACTCATTTAATTATCCTAAAAACGGAATAGAAGGACTTGAAGAACGAAACTTTTATTTTGATATTCCTCAGGGAAGAATAGCGGTATGGGATTCAGAAAAACCATCTACATTTGAAGAACAAAGTACGTGGCTAAAGGAGATAATGAAGGATACTGAACTAGGCTTTAAAATTGTTTTTATGCATAGAAGTGCTTATCCTATGTCTTATGATGAGGAATATATAAGAAACCTATCAAAGGTTTTTGAAGAAGTAGGTATTGATTTAGTATTAAGTGGTCATGATCATATTTATAGTAGGACAACAATGATAAGAGATGAAAAAATAGAAATTGGAGAGGGTATTACTTACATTGTAGGAGGGAGTTCATCTGGTTCTAAATATTATGATACACAATATGAAGAAGAAAGATACTGGAAAGACGTTGTTTATGATGACAATAACCCTGTTTTCACGATTTTGACATTTAGGGAAAAATCTATTAGCGGTAAGGGGTATTATATACAAGATGGTGAACATATATTAATGGATGAGTATATAATTAAAAACAAGAACTAAAGTTTGAAATAATGCAAAAAAGCTGTACCTATGACAATAATGTCATTGGTACAGCTTTTTAAATATTATGAATTAAATTCGTGACATTCAGCACAGATTTTATCAAGCTTATCGTTAAGCTTTTTAGAATCTATAGTACCAATAATACGTTCAATAACTTTACCTTGTCTAGTAAGAACAAGAGCAGGGAATGCAGATACATTTAATCTGTCTGCAATACCACTAGATTTGTATATATCCACACGATTAACAATAACTCTACCTTCAAAGTGATTTTGGATTTTTTCGATTTCAAGTAAGAATTCACGACTACCAGCATCTACAGCGTTATAGATAAATGTAAGTCCTGGTTTTTCTTTTTGCATAATTACTTCATGGAAAATTTCACTTTCAGCTATATACTTTTCTGCAGCATATCCTGCAATTGCACCATCACCTACAGCTGTGGATACTTGTCTAAGCCACTTATCTCGTACATCACCGGCAGCAAAAACTCCTGGAATATTTGATTCCATTTTTTCATTTGTGATAATATAGCCATGTCCTGTTAAACGAACCTGGTCTTTAATAATATCTGTGTTAGGGATATAACCAATAAATTCAAAACAATTATCACAAGGAACAGGAATTTCTTCGCCTGTTTTAATATTCTTTAGAACAACTTTTTCAAGGTAATCATCACCTTCAAAACGTGCAACTGTTGTATCCCATATAAATTCCATCTTAGGATTTTTAAGAGCTGCTTCCTTTGCAATTTCGTTACAGTCCATTTTACCTTCGTGGTGCATAACTGATACGATAACTTTTTTTGCAAATTTTGTAAGGAACATTCCTTCTTCGATAGCAGCATCACCACTTCCGATTACTACAACTGTCTTGTCTGTATTTGCAGCAGCATCACATGTAGCGCAAAAAGAAATACCCTTATCAAATAAGAACTTTTCTTCATTTTCAGCATTTGTAATACGATTTTTACTACCTGTTGCTAAAATAACAGACTTTGCAATATATTTATTTCTAAAGGTTTCAACAACTTTTTCATCACCTAAAAGATCTACAGATTTTACATCAGTAAGCTTAAAGGTTACGCCCATTTTCTTAGCTTGTTCTTTCATAAGATTAGTGATTTCTTCACCTTTAGGGGTATTTGGGAAACCAGGATAGTTTTCTATTTCATTGGTGTAAGTAGCAAGTCCACCTACTAAAGCTTTTTCGATTAATAGTGTTTTTAGACGTGCACGTCCTGCATAGATACCTGCAGTAAGACCAGCAGCTCCACCGCCGATGATTACAACGTCATAGTGCTCAACTTTTTTTTCTCTTGGCATGATTTGTCCTCCGATGACAATACTTAGTGTTCACAGATAATAATAAAATTGCCGTATTATAGTATTTAATCTGTTATGATTGACGAGTTAAAACAAGGTAAAATCAAGTTTTCCCCTCGTATATAGGCATTAAACTAAAGCCTACGGATATTTTGCATCTTTTCGCCAAATGGTTAATAAGATGCAAATATGGTTAAGGTGTCAAAACTGAGTTTTTCTAATTCTACCACAATGTAGTTTTGATACCTTAACCATATATATGTATAATAATTGTGATTCTACATAAAAAATTTAACTAGTAGCTTACTGCCGACAACAGCTCCACCAAACATAGCAATTGCAAATACCCAACCTGAAAGAGATAGGGAAGCGATTCCGCTAAATAAAGCGCCGATGTTACAACCAAAGGCGATTCTTGCACCATAACCCATTAGTAAGCCACCTAGACTTGCTGCTATGATTTGTTTTTTGCTTTTGATTTTCTTGATTTTTAATTGGGAAGCAAACAATACAGATAGAAGAGCACCGAGGATAATTCCAATGTTTCTCCATGATCCTGCATGATTAAGGAACCCGTTTTCAAGTGTAGCTTGTGCACCATCGCTTGAAAAATAGTACCATTTTGCTACACTACCACCAAATGCTTCGTATATCCATGCACCCCAGTTAGCAAAAACACCAGATACTCCCCAAGGATTACCCGTTGAAGCTAAAGTGGCTATTTGGAATAATGATAATAAAACTGCGCCTGTTACGTATGGCCAAGCAGTTTTTAACCATTTTTTGTACATATCATTATTGCTGATTTTTAGCATTGTTTCTTTAAAAGTACTCACTATTAGACCTCCTAATAGAAAAATGATTAGTTACATGAATTTATTGATTATTTTCGGAAAACCTGAGAATCTAATATTCCTGGTAGAAACATCCGAGAATATGTTAAATCTAGTTTTCCTACAAATCTTAGAATTTCAGGAGCGAAATTCTTCGTTACTTAACTTTTTCGATAACTACTTCCCATTCGCCATCATCAACTTCGTCAACTTCAACGTTATGGCCATCAGTACGAGCCCATTCAGGAAGATTTTTCATAGCACAGCTATGGTCGATTTGACAGATAAGAATATCACCGATATTCATCTCTTTTAATTTATTTTGAGCCTTAACTAAAGGTACTGGACACGCTTCACCTAAACAATCAATTACGATTTCTTGCATTTTATATTCCTCCGTATTATATTCAATTAAATTATTGGTTAGTTACTAATGATTAGCTTTTGCATCTTGCCATTTTTCAGCTGCTATATAAAGCAAGAATATGATAAGTAGTTGTATAACTACAGCTCCAAACCATCCGAATACGTCTGGTAAGAAAACTTTTGTTCCTTTTGAAGTAAATACATCTTTCCACCATCCAAAGTGATTAGCTCCGATTAAAGAACCGACAGTGAAGAATGTAAGTGATAGTAATTGCATTGTAAAACCTTCGCCAACACGCATTAACGTTCCTGATGCACATCCACCTGCAATTACCATTCCAACACCAAACATAAAAGCTCCAATAACAGTTGCTAAACTAATTGGTGCTACATAACTCATACCTGGAATTGGTAAACCTTTACTAAAGTATCCATACTTAATTGCTGTAAAACCAATTGTTGTAATGGCGAAAGCAATAAGTACTGCTCTTGTTAATGTTGTACCTCCAGTAAGATATGGATCTCTCATTGATGCGGTAAAACAAAATCTTGAACGTTGTAAAATATATCCGAACGCCAAACCTGTAACAAAGAACCATGCAATTCCATTGTCTCTACCTGATAGGAAAAGTCCTAAGGCAATAACAACTATTAGTACAAAAGTTGCTTGTGGTAACTGGCTTTTTTTCGGTTTTCTTTTCGTTCTAGATCTAGAAGAACTTCTTTTAATTGTTGAAGTTGTTCCTGTATCACTCATGTCGATACACTCCTTTTTGCATAGAATATGTCTAAGATTATCTAAACTTTAACAATGTTTTGTATTCATAGACCAATGATTTTTGTTGTACTGTAATTCCCACACTTAGTCTAACATAAAGTAATGAGTTGTAAACACTCTCTTTACTTATGTAGTATAAGGATTACTTATAGCAAAAAATATGTTACAATAGAGCAAAGTGACTATGTCACGTCCGCTTGCGGTTGTTTACGGAAAGAAAGTTTCCTTGACATTTTATGAGATGTTACTACTCATAAAATTCAAATGGAAAAGTTTCATGTAGTAGAA
>JAOZKH010000122.1:4662-7000 GCA_029935405.1 Vallitaleaceae bacterium
TTTATGAGATGTTACTACTCATAAAATTCAAATGGAAAAGTTTCATGTAGTAGAAACAAAGAGGCTATGCCTCGTCCGCTTGCGGTTGTTTACGGAAAGAAAGTTTCCTTGACATTTTATGAGATGTTACTACTCATAAAATTCAAATGGAAAAGTTTCATGTAGTAGAAGGGAAGTAACCATAAATTGACATGAGGTGAGATTATGCATTTAGATGCACTGAAATATTTTCATATAGTAGTAGAAGAAAAAAGTATATCAAAGGCGGCAAATAAAACACATATATCTCAATCTGCACTAAGCCAAATGATTCATAAGCTAGAAGAAGATCTAGGAGTTGCATTATTGCATAGGAGTAATAAAGGGGTTACTTTGACTGAACCTGGCGAAATAGTTCTTAAATATTCTAATAATATTCTTAAGAATTTAGAAAAAATGTTAGAAGATATTAAAGATTATGATTCTAATAGAAATAAGATTACTATTAGTGGTACATGGTCGTTATCAGCATATTCTCTTCCATGTATGTTGTATAAAATAAAGAAAAAACTACCAGAATACAGTTTCGACCTTGAAGCAAAACCAGTGAAAGAAATTATTCAAGATATCAGAGAAGATTTGGCTGATCTTGGATTTGTAGATATGGTTATAGAACATAATGAATTGTTTTATTACTTGATTGGTAAAGAAAAAGTTGTACTTGTTGCCAAAAATGATTATAATGTTCCTGAAAGAATAACATTAAAAGATTTATTAAAAGTAGAATTGATTATGTGTACAATGAACAAAAAAACATGTGCACATTTAGATGAAGCATTAAAAACATTAGACATGCATCTAGAAAATTTAAATGTTATATTTAAAGCAGATACATTAACAGCCGTAAAGTCTTCAGTTATGAATGGTTATGGAATGGCTTTTGTTCCATATGAAGCTGTTAAACGCGAACTTTATGAAAAATCCATAAAACTTATAGAAGTTGAAGACATTGTATTAGATTATGATATTTATATGGTAAGTAAAAAGACAAAAGAGTTATCAAAATCAGTTCGTGAATCAAGAGATTACTTAATGGAAGTAGGTCGAAAGAGTTTTTGCTAATTAAGAGTTGTTTACAGGTATTATAAATAACCATGTATGGTGATTATTAATGTTTAGTGATTGTGATCTCCCAGACTCCGTTTATAATTTCATCAACAAGGATTTTGTGACGACGGATACTGAAGTATTCTTCCATTGATTCAACGACGCAGCTGTGGTCAGTTACTAGCATGAAGCTTTCACCAGGTGCTAGAGTTTTGACAGCGTCTTTAGCTTTAAGTAGGGGTACGGGACAATAGTCACCAAAACAATTAAGTTTATCCATATTTTCACCTATTCCAATCATAATTACATAGTTAATTACTACGTGTAGCTCAATTGTTTGAGCTACTTTCTACAATAACGTTCAACAGAATAAATGTCAAGAGGTGGGTACAAGATGTTATGTTTTCAACAGCCATATAAACTAGAAAATAGTAAAAAATATATTAATGATTCAATAAATATTGGTCATCTAGAAGGTGATGGTAAATATACAAAGCTATGTGAGTTATGGATTAATGATAAACTTAATATTAAGAATACCTTTATGATGAATTCCTGTACCTCGGCATTAGAATGTGCGTTACAGATATTAGAACTAGATAGTGGAGATGAAGTTATTGTACCTTCATTTACTTATCCATCAACAGCTAATGCAGTTATACTTGCAGGTGGTAAAGTTGTTTTTGGCGAAATTGAGCCATGTAGCATGACCTTAGATGTTGCTAAATTAGAAAATTTAATAAATGAAAAAACAAAGGCTATTATTGTTGTTCATTATGGTGGTATCAGCTGTGATATGGATGTTATTATTAAAATAGCCAAAAATAATAATTTGTATATTATTGAAGATGCAGCTCAAAGTTTTCTATCAACATATAAAGGGCGATATACAGGAACAATTGGGGATTTTGGGTGTTTTAGCTTTCACGGTACTAAAGATTTTATTGCCGGCGAAGGTGGAGCACTTATAGTTAATAATGAAAAATTTATTGAAAAAGTTGAGATATTCAGGCAAAAAGGAACAAACAAAGCAGCATTTCTTGACGGCAAAAGTGGATATTACGAGTGGGTAGATAAGGGATCTTCTCAATCTCCTTCAGAGTTGAACATGGCTTTGTTATATGGTCAATTGCAATTAGACAGTGAAATAATATCTCATAGAAAAGAAATATACAAATACTATAAAAAACAAATCGGAAAACTAATTAAGGAATTAGATGTTAATGATCAAGTATATTGTAGTAATAAATCC
>JAOZKH010000123.1 GCA_029935405.1 Vallitaleaceae bacterium
TACATGTTAATAATTATATTAGCTAAAAAGGTTGTTGTGTATATATTAAAATAACACAATATATTAATTACTTTTTGGATATGTTTATAATCCGCTAATCAATTCCTCAATATATGATTTTAGTTCAACGGGATCTCCACCACTTCTATGAATGTTTTTGACAATAGCAGTTCCCACAATAACAGCATCTGCTAACTTGCTTATTTTTGATACATCTTCTTTTGTTGAAATACCAAATCCTATTGCGACGGGTATTTTAGCATATTTATACACATTACTAATATAGTTATTAATATCGCTATGAAATTGTGATTCTCTCCCCGTTACACCCATTGATGATACTGTATAAACAAAACCGCTACCATTTTTTAGAGTGAAGGCCATTCTATCTTCAGAAGTTGGAGTGGCAAAAGGTATCATTGCTACTTTATCCTGGTTTAGAAACTGTACTAATTCACCTTGCTCTTCATAAGGTAAGTCAGGAATAATAAGTCCGTCAACACCGACGTCTTCACATTTTTTTACGAACTTTTCAACACCGTATACTGTCAAGGTATTAAAATATACAAGAAACGCAATAGGAGCTTTTATATTTTTTCTACACTTTTCAAGAACTTCAAATATTTTGTATATATTTGCACCATTATCAATAGCTCTTTGACCAGCCGCTTGAATAACTGGTCCATCTGCAAGTGGATCTGAAAAAGGAACTCCGATTTCAACCACATCACATCCACCATCCACTAAAGCATGAAGCAACACTTCAAGCTTGTCTATACTTGGATCACCGGCTGTAAGATAGCCGATAAAGCTTTTCTTGTTTTCGTTCTTTCTATCTGTTAAAACCTGCTGAATTCTATTCATTATAGCATCTCCTATTTATTTAGATTTTCAATGTTAGTTTTTCCCTGTTCATAATAAGCCATAACTGTGTGTGTATCTTTATCACCACGTCCGGAAACGTTTATAATCACAATATCTTGAGGTTTAGTATCTTCTATTTCTTTAACGCAAAGCGCAATAGCATGAGAGCTTTCAAGAGCAGGTATTATACCCTCAGTCTGTGACAAAAGTTCAAAAGAATCAAGGGCTTCCTGGTCTGTTATCACTTGATATCTTACCCGATTAATAGATTTCAAATATGTATGTTCTGGCCCAATTCCAGGATAATCTAGACCTGCACTGATTGAATGAGCAGGAATGATATTTCCGTCTTCATCTGCAAGTAATGCTGTTTTCATTCCCTGAAAAACACCAATGTGTGAATCTACTTCTTCTGATAATACAACAGCATGCTTACCTGTAGCCACTCCTAAACCGCCTGCTTCAGCAGCAATAAGTTCAACTTCTCTATCTTTAATAAAAGCATGGAACATGCCTATTGCATTGCTTCCGCCGCCAACACACGCATAAATTCTATCAGGTAAACGGCCTTCTTGTTCTATAATCTGTTCTTTAGTTTCATCACCTATAATTCTTTGAAAATCCCTTACCATAATAGGATATGGATGAGGTCCAACAACGGAACCAATTATATAAAAAGTATCTTGAACGCATTTAACCCATTCTCTTATCGCTTCGTTAGTTGCATCCTTAAGAGTAGCAGTTCCTGACGTTACTGGAATAACTTCTGCTCCTAAAAGCTTCATTTTAAAAACGTTTAAAGATTGTCTTTCAATATCTTCTTCACCCATAAACACTCTACATTCCATGCCAAACAGAGCTGCCACAGTTGCTGTAGCAACGCCATGCTGTCCCGCTCCTGTCTCTGCGATAACTTTGGTTTTACCCATTCTTTTAGCCAAAAGAATTTGACCTAGTACATTATTTATTTTATGTGCGCCTGTATGATTCAAGTCTTCTCTTTTTAAATAGATTTTTGCCTTACCATACTTTGCTGTTAACCTTTCAGCAAAGTATAGCGGTGAAGGTCTCCCAACATATTGCTTAAGATAGTATCTGTAATCTTTATGAAATTCTTCATCTTCCATTGCCACTTTTAGAGCATCTTCCATTTCCTTTAACGGATTCATCAAAGATTCCGGAACATATTGCCCACCAAATTCACCAAATCTTGTCATTTTTTCAACTCCTTAAATAATTCTTCGACTTTACCAATTGTTTTGTAACCATCAACTTCTAATCCTGAATTAACATCTAATATATCAGGGGCTACAATATCAATCGCTTGTTTTGCATTACTTGGATTAATTCCCCCAGCTAATATCATCTTACAATCTTTTGTTCTACTAATTGAATCAAGTAATGTCCAGTCAAAAGTCATTCCTGTTCCACCTTTTAATTTTTTATTATATGTTTCATACAAAATACCACTAACGTATTTATTATAACTCTTAATCCTATTTAAACTAGATTTGTCTTTTACAGGAATAGTTTTCCACACCTGAACAGGGATTTTTTCTATATAATCAACACTTTCATTGCCATGAAGTTGAACAATATCTAAGTTACACAACTTAATAATCTGTAACACAGTTTCTAATTTTTCATTAACAAAAACTCCTACCTTTTTTATATCATTACGTAACTGTAATGACAGATCATTACACTCTTGCACAGTTACTTGTCTTTTAGATTTAGCAAATATAAAACCTGCATAACTAACTTGAAATAGGTTAATAATTTTCACTTCATCTTCTCTTTTAATACCACAAATTTTTATTCTCGTATTCATAGTAACCTTCCCTTTGTATATGCTTCCTTTAACTCTCTTGCACTTTTTACTATATCATCAGATTTCATAAAACTCTCGCCTACCAAAATTCCATCTAACGAAATACTAGAGAGTAACTCAACATCTTTATACGATAATATCCCGCTTTCACTGATTATTATACAATCTTTTGGAACATGTTTTGCTAATTTCAGCGTAACATCTATTGATGTTTCAAACGTTGTTAAATTTCGGTTATTAACACCAATAATTACGGCTCCTGCTTTTAACGCTCTTACTATTTCGTTTTTTGTATGTGTTTCAACAAGTACATCTAATTCTAGTTCTCCAGCTAATTTTACAAACTCTTTTAGCATATTGTCTGAAAGAATATTTACAATCAACAAAACACAACTTGCTCCAAGAGCTTTCGCATTATATATTTGCAACGGATTAATAATGAAATCTTTGCATAATGTTGGAATTACAACTTCATTACTTACTTCTTGAAGATATTTATCAGCTCCAAGAAAATAATCCTCTTCTGTTAGTACTGAGATAGCTTCAACACAATTTTCATACTCTCTAGCTAGTTCAATGGGCTTAAAATTATCTCTTATAAGACCTTTTGAAGGTGATGCTTTTTTTATTTCACCAATTATTGATAATCCATCTTGTTTAAGTGCTTCATAAAAACTAGGCTGTTTCGGTACTGTTTTTATAATGTCTCTTAATTTATCAATTGATAAATTTCTTTCCTCTAGTCTTACTTTCTTCCTATCAACAATTTCCTTTAAATATACAGGCATCTATTCACCTCGTTTTCTGCATTATTTGACTTAGAAACTATTAGTTACTGATATAAATTCTTTAAGTTTGGCTTTTGCTTTACCTGAATCTATTACTTTTTCTGCTAATTTAATTCCTTCTTTAATAGTAGTAGTTTTTCCACAAGTATAAAATCCAGCTCCTGCATTTAGTAAAAGAATATCTCTTTTTGGACCTTTCTGCCCGTTTAGTAAATCAATTAGAATTCTTGCATTTTCTTCTTTATTGCCACCCTTAACTGATTCAATAGATGCAGATTGTAGACCAAAATCTTCTGGCTTAATAGTTTTATAAGTTAATATCCCATGGTTTAATTCGCATACTTTTGTATTTCCTGATATTGTTATTTCATCAAGTCCATCTGTTCCGTGAACTATCATTGCTCTTATTACACCAAGTTCATGAAGTACTTTCCCATAAACCTCTAGAAGTTCTTCGTCAAATACTCCAACTAACTGATATGTTGCATTAGCAGGATTAGCTAACGGACCTAATATATTAAATATAGTTCTCATTCCAAGAGTTTGTCTAATCAGTCCTACATGTCTCATGGCAGAATGAAAAGTCGGAGCAAACAAAAAACCAATATCTGTTGTATCAACACATGTTTTTACTTGCGCAGGTGTCAAATCTATTTTTATACCGACTTCTTCAAGAACATCCGCACAGCCGCATTTACTAGAAACTGATCGATTTCCATGCTTTACGACAGATACACCTGCTGCAGCTGCAATAATTGCTACAGCTGTAGATATATTATATGTTCCTAATGAATCTCCACCTGTACCACAAGTATCAAGAGTTACAGCATTATCAATACTAATAACTGAAGCTTTTTCTCTCATTACTGTTGCTCCTGCCACGATTTCATCTATAGCCTCGCCTTTCATTTTTAAAGCTGTCAAAAAACTCGATGCTAATATTGGGTCAACTTCTCCACTCATTAATGCCATCATCGCTTCAGTCATTTCTTCAATACTTAGGTTTTCTCTTCGTATAACTTTTGCAATATACTGTTTCATTATGACTCCTTTCTACTTCCTATTCATATCTTTTATCACCTTAGTTTCAGAAAATTTTCGATTATTTTTATTCCATTATGAGTCAATATGGATTCGGGATGAAATTGCAATCCATATACAGGATAATTTTTATGTTTCATAGCCATAATTTCACCTTTGTATTCACTTAAAATTTCAAGATTATCAGGTAATGATTCCTTTTCTACTATTAGTGAATGGTACCTAGCAACTTGAATCGTGTCATTAATTCCATTGAAAAGTGGATCATCATTTACTTCTATTAAACTTGATTTACCATGATACAATTCTCTTGCATGAATAACTTTTCCACCAAATGCATCTCCAATGCTTTGATGTCCTAAGCATATGCCAAGAATTGGTTTTGTTTTATAGAAATGCTTAATCACATCAATACAAATGCCTGCTTCCTTAGGTGTTTTTGGTCCTGGAGATAATACAATATGATCCGGATTTAGATTTTCAATCTCTTCAATCGTTATTTTATCATTTCTAACAACATGAATACTTTTTTCATAATGTCCTATAAATTGATACAGGTTATATGTGAATGAGTCGTAATTATCTATTAGTAAAAGCATAATTTCCTCCGATTTATAATTGATAGATTTGTTTCACTACTCTGTAATGGCTGTAATTAATGCCTTTGCTTTATTGATTGTTTCCTCGTATTCTTTTGTTGGATTAGAATCAGCAACGATTCCAGCACCAGCTTGAATATTGATTATATCATCCTTAATCACCATTGTTCTAATAGCTATACACATATCCATATTTTTGTTGAATCCAAAATATCCTATTGCACCACCATATATACCACGTCTCTTATTCTCAAGCTCATCAATAATCTCCATTGCTCTAATCTTCGGAGCTCCTGATAATGTGCCTGCTGGTAAGAAACTCATAAGAATATCATACATACTTAAACCATCTCTTTTTTTACCTGAAACAAGCGAAACTAGGTGCATTACATGAGAATAATTATGAACCTTCATTAACTGATCAATATTTACAGAATCAATTTTTGAGACTTTTCCCATATCATTTCTACCCAAATCTACCAACATCATGTGCTCAGCACGTTCCTTTTCATCTGCAAGCAATTCTGCAGCAAGTAACTTATTTTCTTCCTCTGTTGCACCAATTTTTCTAGTTCCGGCAATTGGACAAGTCATAATAATATCTTCTTTTAACTCAACTAGCATTTCTGGTGAACTACCAACAATATAATAATCACTCATATTGAAGTAATACATATACGGCGACGGATTTACCTGGCGAAGTTTTCTATACAGATTAAACGCATCTATATCTCTCCCATGACCACTTAATCGTTGTGATAATACTACTTGAAAGATATCACCATCAATAATATACTTTTTAGCTTTTATTACTGCTTCTATATATTCGTCCTTTGTCATATTAGTTTCAAAGTTAATATCTAGAGCTTGCGAGTTTCTATGAATGGTTAAAGGTTCGTGAATTGTTTTCTCAATTAAATCAAATCGCTTGTTACTTTCCTTCAAACCTTCCTCATTATCACCTGCTAAATATATAATATGTATTTGATGAAAATGGTGATCATATACAACCATTTCTTTCACAAACAGCAAATGTGAATCGGGAGTATTAATCGTATCCTCATTATTGTCAGGTAATACTTCATAATTGCGTATCATGTCATATGAAATAGTGCCAACCGCTCCTCCAACAAAGGGTAAGTCGGTTGTATTTGTCACCTCAACATCATTCATAAGCTGCTCTACAATGGCAAGAGGATTTCCGTGTAACACTTCAACGGTACTTCCAATTTTTGCTATTACTTTATCTTTAAAAGCTCTAATAGACATATATGGATTTGCTGCCATAAATGAATATCTACCTCTTGGCATCTCTTTGCTTTCTAATAAAAATCCAGTTTGATCTCCAACATATTTTGAATATAAAGAAATCGGTGTTTCAGTATCACCTGAAAGTTTTCGTTCGAAGGTTTTAAATTTCATTACTTTCTCCTTTGTGTATAAATTATAAAAAAAGACAAACCATCCCAGTCATTGGGACGAATTGTCTTCGCTATACCACTCAAATTCTGTTAATACGGAAAACACTTAGCGCATTTTCGATATCACATCTCTATAACGGGAGAACCCGGCCTCGGCTACTATTATTCACCTAGCATCTCATAGAACCATTCCTAATTATTGTATGTATCGTACCTCACACCATTTTACGACTCGCTGAACACCTAAATAATTAGTACTATTTCTAATCTTTGACTGTTACTATAATTGTATGCAGTATATCATGATTCTTTATCTCTGTAAAGCGTTAACTCGACAATACCTAGAATATAAGTCTTGCAAGTTTGACAAAAAAGAGTAATTAGGGTATTATGTATATATTCAGATAATACGATATACTAATTACTTTTTGGA
>JAOZKH010000124.1 GCA_029935405.1 Vallitaleaceae bacterium
ATTGTATCATTGTTTGGTCCTATTAGCACTAGATAATAAGACACAATTTAAGTAGATTAATTGTCATGGGTGTTTAGAATTATGTGCTAACCGACAGGACTATGCAAATGAATAAGATATTAGTTAAAATTATTCAAGCAATATTATTTAGTAAACCATTCACATTTGACACCTTAACCAACAATAACGCGTAATAATTATTAAAATGAGGCTTTGAGTAGTTAAAAGCCAGGCAGTTAACATATACAGAATATTTTATTGACTTCTGGTTAGTAAAAGGGTATACTTGCATTGACTGGTGGTCAGCATAAATTATGAGGAGGTGAAATATATGCCATTAAAACTATATGAGAAAGAAAAAATCTTGGATTCATGTTTTAAAATTTTTGTAAAAAATGGATATACGAAAACTACCACTGCTATGTTAGCAGAGGAAGCAGGTATTTCTAAAGCGTTATTATTTCATCATTTTAAGAGTAAAAAAATGATTTATATAAGTGTATTAGATCGTTGTTTCGAAAAAATGTCAGAGGAATTTGAAGAGGAATCATTATCAAATTTTAACGATTTTTTTGAAGCAAAAAGTAAAAGTGGTTTAAACAAAATCAACTATTTAAGACAAAATCCCGATATAAGTAAATTGTTGTATGAAGCTTACGTTACAACGCCAGATGGACTGAAAGAGGAAATATATAAATTTGCAATTCAAATCAAAAAAAAATATGGAGCAATTGAAGATTCGAGAAACAAATTAATGAAAAAATTATTTGATGAAATTCCACTAAGAGTTGGCGTTGAGAATGAACAAGCTTTTGAGTTAGTTAAGATTGTGGACGATTATTTTAAAAAAAGAATTTCCACTGAACTTACAGATGAGAATAAAATACAAGATGATGAGTATTGGGAGAATTTTTTTATAATAAAAAGAAAATTTTTAGATATGATTCGTTACGGAATAGAGCAGAAAGGTAGGTAAGGTAGATGAATTCATATGTATATGACTTTAATGAACTAATGACACCAAAGATTTCAGAAGTAGGAGGAAAGACAACTAATTTAATTAAATTGTTTAAGACAGATGAAATCAATCTTCCTGAAGGATTCTGCATTACAACCACTGCATACACGGAAATGTTTAAAGATAACAATGAACTTAATATTCTACTGACTCAACTCTCACAGATAAAAATGAATGAATTTAATCATATTAGTGAAATCAGTGGTAAGATACGTGATGTCATAATTAGAACTACTATACCTGAAAAAATTAAACACGAAATTGTGATTAATCTCACGAAGTTAGGAAAAGATAAATCTTATGCCGTCCGCTCTAGTGCAACAGCCGAAGATCTGCCAACAGCTTCCTTTGCAGGTCAACATGATACTTATTTAAATGTCATTGGTTTAGATAATATATTAAATAATATAAGTAAATGCTGGGCGTCTTTATTTACAGACCGTGCGGTCATATACCGAGCTCGAAATGGATATGATCATAGAAAAGTATGTTTAGCTGTCGTTGTGCAACAGATGGTGCTTTCAGATGTTTCAGGGGTTATGTTCACAGCGGACCCAATTACATCTAATCGTAAAATAGTATCAATTGATGCAAGTTTTGGTCTTGGTGAAGCATTGGTATCTGGGCATGTGAATACAGATACTTATAAAGTTTATGATGGCAGAATTACAGATAAAAAGATAAGCAGCAAAAATACGGGTATTTATGCAAAACAGGATGGTGGAACAGAAGAAATAGTAATTAATGAAAAACTAAAAAACACACAAACACTTTCGGACCATCAAATATTAGAACTTGAAAGATTAGGAAGACAAATCGAAACATATTTTTCATATCCACAAGATATTGAATGGTGTATTTTAAATGACAAAATTTATGTTGTTCAAAGCAGACCTATGACAACATTATACCCATTACCTGATGTAAAAAAGGATGATAAAAGGATTTATATGTCATCAGGTCATTTGCAAATGATGACGAGTTCAATAAAACCACTTGGTATGTTTTTCTTCAAATCTATTATCGGTAATCTTCCATCAGAGGAAATTGGTGGGAGAGTATACCTTGACATGAGTCATGATTTATCAACGTTCTTTGGAAGAAAAATTGCAAAATATTTATTAAATGAAATTGGGGATACACTTCTAACAAATGCAGTAGTAAAAGTAATAAGTAACAAGAAACTTATTAGTAGCCTTCCAAAGGGTAAAGGTAAGGTTTTTGATATGGAAAAAACTAGCGGCCCACTTGCAATCATGTTTAATGCTTATAAAGCTTATAGACATAATGATTCTGATATTGTAAAAGAAATTATTGATAAAGAAGAAAAAGATATTAAAATGATGAGGCAAGAGCTTCAGGGATTATCTGGAGATGAGGTATTTGAGTATATCTACAATGATCATGATAATAGAAGAATAAAAATTGCGACCCCACAAAATGCTGGTGTTCTTACAGCTGGCTTGCTAAGTGCAAGAGTATTTGATAAAAAAGTTAAGAAGTGGATAGGAGAGGCAAATGCAGCAGATTCCATTATAATGTCTATTCCTAATAGCATTACGACTGAAACTGGCTTGTCGCTAATGGACGTAACTGATGTGATTAGGGATTACAAGGAAGTTATTGATTATCTAAATAATCCATGTGAAAAAACATTTTTCGAGGATATAAGTAAGCTTGAAGGTGGCAAGAAAGTATGTGAAGCTTTTAATCAATATCTTTCTAAATATGGGGCACGATGTTCGGGAGATATTGATATCACTGTTCCTAGGTGGGTTGAAAATCCGATTGAATTAATTCCGAGTATTTTAAGTAATCTTGAAAACTTTGAGTCAGGTGCTTCTAAACGTAAATTTGAACAAGGTAGAATTGATTCAGAAGCAAGAATACAAGAATTGATAGATAAAGTAGAGAAATTACCAAGAGGTAAAAGAAAGGCAAAGAAAATAAGGCGAATGGCTAACTTAATTCGCAATTACATAGGTTTTCGAGAATATCCTAAGTTTTCGTATATGAAAAGATACTATATATATAAAGAAGCAATGTTAAAAGAAACCAAAAAACTTATGCAAAAAAATCTAATTAATGAATTAGAGGATATCTATTACTTATATTTTGATGAGTTAAGAGCCATGATTAACGGCCAGGAATTTGATAAAAATATCATAACAAAGAGAAAAAAAGATTATGAGGGTTATAAGAAGTTAACACCACCACGCGTTATGACATCAGATGGTGAAGTCATCATAGGCGAATATGAAACGAATGAGCTACCAGAAAAAACTTTAGTTGGTTTACCTGTTTCTGCTGGTGTAGTTGAAGGAAGAGCGCGTATAGTCAAAAACTTAAAAGAATCATTTCTTTTAGAAGGAGAGATCTTAGTAACTGAATTCACAGATCCTAGTTGGACGCCGACATTTGTATCAATAAAAGGACTGATTACAGAAGTTGGTGGACTTTCAACACACGGTGCTATTATTGCTAGAGAGTATGGATTACCAGCAGTTGTCAGTGTGACAGATGCAACAAAGTTGATTAAGGATGGTCAGTTAATAAGGCTTAATGGTACCAATGGATATATTGAATTTCTTTCTGATGAAAGTAACTTAGTGAATTAAAATTCGCTCAAATAGTTTATCAATATAGTCATCATATACTTCTGAATTATAAACAGTATGATGATTATGTTGATATAATTCTGTAACTTCACTAATGATAAAAGTTGATACGGCTTCTTTACAAACAATAAGTTTATTGATCATATCAAGATTTGAATCGTTTAGATAGTGGTAAATTGTGTTTTTAACTTCATCTGATTGAATTACTTTATCAAATGCATAAGTATCTACTACTGTGTTATCAAAATGTCTGTCGAAATTAACGACTGCTGTTTCAATATTTTTGTACATTGCTTTATTTTTTAACATTTTTTACTCCTTTCTTATATTTGATAAACATAGTATAGCACTATTATTTATAAAGGATTAGGACATATGTCTATGATATCAGAATTATTTCAAATAATGATTAAGTAACTATGTTATTATAGTAAAAGAAGCTCATAGTTGCTTGAGAAGATTTGGAGGACTGAAAATGCTTATAATTGATGATAATGAATTAGTGGATAAATTATATAATAAATATAGAATAGAAAAACTATTTAATATAAATATTAAAGATGAATTATTTCTAGCAAAATACGAAAAAGGTGATTTTATATGTCAAGAAGGTGATTCGTTGAAATATCTCCATCTAATGGTAGATGGAAAGATTAAAGTAAGTGTAACCCAAGAAAATGGAAAATCACGTTTAATCTGTTTTTTAGAAGGTTTTGAGATGCTAGGATATGTTGAATTTTTTGCGGAGACGGATTATTCTACTGATGTTGAAGCGATGACTGATGTGTATTGCTTTGTATTGGACCTTTCTACACATAAAAATGAATTACTAAATGATATATTATTTTTGAGATATACTGCTATAAAAGTGTCAAAAAATCTACTTGAAAATAATGAAAATGCATCATTTAATTTGTTGTATCCTTTAGAAACAAGATTAGCAACATATATTCTACTTACTGCAAAAGGAATTGTTTTTCAAGACAACTTAACAACCGTTGCAGAATTACTTACAACAAGTTATAGACACTTAACTAGAGTTTTAGCAAAATTTTGCGATAAAGGGATGTTAGTAAAAAAGTCTAACTATCATGAAATAGTAGACTTTGAGAAACTTAAAAAAGTGTCTAATCAATCAATAACACATTTATAAAAAAATACTTAAAGAAAGCGAGATAATATGAATATTTTAACTTTAGCTATGGGAGTTTTTATAGTTCTCGAATTTTTAAATATTATGACATTATACTTTATGCCTGAATCTACAAGAGGAAACGGTATAGGTGTATTTACTGCTTGGGAAAAATCCAAAGAAATACCTGAAGTTCATGAATTGGTAAAATACCTTACCTATTGGGTAGCAGGTACAAAGTTGATTTTTGTTGGACTAATTATTGTTGTGATTTTTACCGGAAGTTATTTAGCACAAACATTTGCAGTTGTAGTTCTTATTTTATCAATCGCATCATTTTATTGGAGACTGTATCCAATGATGAAATCAATGGATGGTAAGGGGTGGATATCACCAAAAGGATACTCAAAAACATTGGGAATTATGATTGCTGTATTTATTGGTGTTTTTATAATTGCGCTTGTGATTGGACTTATTTCGTAGGCGACGTGGGCGTAAGTCTAGCAAAGTCAATGATTTCATTATGAAGTTCAATACCTCGATTATATCCGTCGTTATAACACTTCCACAACTTTTCTTTATTTCTTTCTGTTCTACCCATATCAATTGCTTCTTTAGGATAAATGGCAAGCACTTTTCCAGTTTGTACCATTTCTTCCATATATTTTAATTCATTATTATAAGTTTCGTTACGATTATTTATTGCATCAATCACTTTATCAACACCATCGTCAAATGCTTTTTTAATTGGGATTGAGTCTGATAGTCCTCCGTCCAAATACTTTTTATCATTAAAATTAACAATTTTAGATATAAAGGGTAAACTACACGATGCCCTTAAGGCCTCTAAAAACTCATCATCATTAATCTCCTACTTGAATTCCCAGTTTATTGAAGCTATCTTATTAAACGCAATCTTTAATCCACCTCTAAGATATTTGCCATTCATCATTGCGATTAGGCCTTCAGCTGTTGTAAAATCAAGCATACCACCACCCATAAGCACCATACTACGTAATGGCATTTCATTAACCATGGCTTTCATCATAACTGCTGTTGTGTCATCTTCTGGAACTCCATCAAGCATCTTAAGGAAATTATCTTCGACCATTTTATGGATTTTTTTTCCTATAAATGTATTTTTCACATCACCAAGTGTTGAATTAATTGTATATTCTGCCATTAATCCTGCTTTTGCAGCAGGAATTGTTCTTCCAAGAATAGTTTTAAAACTATTACCTGAAATCTTGCCAACAACTTTCTCGATTTCATAGTATTCCGGTGCTGTTTCCTTATAATTTGGGACTTGTACATTATTATCTCCTTCAACTAATATTACATTACTAAGCTTGATATCTCTACTTGAAGCACCAATTAATATCTCAAATCCACCTGATTCAACATGCCAATCGTTAATGTTAATATTATAATAAGCAAAAGCTCTTTTATCTAATGTAAATGTTACTATTTTTTCTTCATTAGGTAAAAGAAAAATTTTATCAAATCTTTTTAATTCTTTTTCCGGTCTATAGATAGTCGAGGCAACATCTTTAACATATAACTGAATAACCTCAGATCCTGCTATTTGACCAATGTTTTTAACTTTAAAAGATATATTTAAGCAATCATTATCTGAGATTGCTAGAGAATCCATAGATAAATCATTATACTCAAACGAAGTATAACTTAATCCGTGACCAAATGGGAATAAAACTTGCTTATCAGCTGAATCATAATATCTGTATCCAACATATATACTTTCTCTGTACTCTACCGTAAGTTTAGAATTGGCAAACCAATGACTTGCTAAATCATCTTCTAGTTTCAGAGGGAATGTTTCAGCAAGTTTTCCACTTGGATTAACTTTTCCAAACAAAATATCAATTGCTGCACCTGTACCTGATTGTCCGCCTAAATAACTTTCCAAAATTGCAGAAACATCTTGTATCCAAGGCATTTCAATTGGAGCACCATTTTGAAGAACCACAATTATTTGGTTGCTTATACTAGATACTGCTTCTATCAATTTAAGTTGATTTGTAGGAATTCTTATATGTTTTCTATCAAATCCTTCTGACTCATAATTATCAGTTAATCCAGCAAACACAATAACTTTTTGATTCTCTTTTACTAATTCAATGGCTTCATTAATTAATTCTTGATTTACTTC
>JAOZKH010000125.1 GCA_029935405.1 Vallitaleaceae bacterium
TAATACTCCATATACAAATAGATGTCAATGTATAACTGCATCCATTAACATCTATTTTATTCTTCTACTATTTCATCTTTATCAAGATAATATGTTTTAGCTAAAGAAATATCTTGATCTACTGATATTACATAATTCTTAATCGATATATTAACATTTGAATATATTTTATTTTTAGCTGTAACTTCACCTTCACCCTTTGTTTTCATATATGACATAACATGTTTTTGAGTTATGTAAAGTTTTTTAAGTTTTTCTTTATAGTACATCATTTTATCATAGGCAAGATCAATATCTGACTGTGAAGTATCATCACTGTTTTTAGCTATAAGTCTTTCATAAGAGTCTTTATATTCATTGATTTTAAGTTTAAACAAGTCAATTGCTTTATATATATCATCATACTCATTTTTCATTTGTTGTTTATCAAAGCCATTGATTTTTATTTTAGTTTGAGCACCTGTTTTTGATCCTATTTCACCTACAACTACCTTAACGTCAGCTTCTGTTTCTCCACCAATTAACCTACTACCTGTAGATTCAAATATAACCTCTTTAGCAATAATATTACAATTCATTGCATAAAATCCTATATTAACTGTATTTTCACATATTATAGTACAGTCACTTGCAAACTTAATATATATACTACCAGAAGCTTTTATAACAGCTTTCCCTTTCCCTGCTATACCTCCTTTGATAAATATATCGCCATTTCTACTTTCTATAAGTTCAATCGCTCCAATACCCATATCACCTAATATCTGAATATTTTCATCGGCAACAACACTATAATTATCTTCAACCGTTCCATTTATATCAATAAATCCTTCAAAGTCAATATTACCTGTTGAAACCCCAATATCTCCATCTACTTCAATAGCATTTTGAACAGATACTGCTCCGTTAATATAAACTACTGCTCCCGTAGTAATGGCCCGTAGCGTTGTAATACTTTCATCTTCACTTATTTTTTCACGTACTGTTGACTTGTCATATTTAAGATTAATCTGTTTACCAGCATGGGCACAGATTAATTGTCCATGTACATTTATTCCATCAATTCCTTTTGTAGGTTCGATTCGCTCTCCTAACCAACCATCAATTTCAATTTTGTTAATTACGTTTAGTTCATAATAATCAACTCCACCTTCTGATTCGATAGTAGGTTTAATATCCATTATTTCATACATTCTAATTACTGCATCTCCACCATTTATTGCTGGTGTCCCCCTTGCAATAACAAATGGCAGGTTTACATCAATTCTTAACTCATCCTTTGGTAAAACACCATAAATCACATTAAGTTCACCTATTTGTTTACGAATATTTTTATACATAAGCTCAATATCAGTTGTTAAAAATTCTTCATTAGATATCTTGACTTCACCAGTAACTTCAATAGCATTACTATCTATCTTCACTTCGATGATTTCACCAAATTCACCAATTTCTATTGGCGTTTTAATAACATTTTTAATAGCACCTGAAAGTCCAGCAAATTTTGTTATCTTAATACGTGCAAATTTCGAAAGTACTTCTTTGCTAAATAAAGTTATATCATATCCTTCTTTTTTGACATTAATAAATATTTTCAAATCTTCTTTAGACAATATGAAAAAATCATTTTCAAAAATTCGTTCCATAACAAAACCTCCCATCCATAGTATATATCGACATATATGTTAGTATGTTTAAATTTTGAACATACTTAACTATAACATATATAACTATTAAAATATATTTGAATTATGGTTAACTTTTATTTTTTTCTTATTATATGTATTTTCAAATCCCCATTTATCATTTCAACTTCAACTTCATCAATCATTGCACCAACTAAGTGTAATTCATCACAATCTTCGTCTTCACCTACTAGCTGCCAATAATAACCTTCAACTTCACATTGTCTTTGTGTGTTTAGATTATACCTCATTTTATCAATGAAACTTTCACTAAAGTCACAGCAATGTTGAATAATTGAAATATCTGTTTTTTTGCCTATCTTCTTTATATTCACATCAATATCTTCAGCTCCATTTTGTAATAATAATGTTACTAATTCATTAACAATACTCGTTATTTTTTTTATTTCATGCTGCATTTTATTTACTCCTTTTTAAACGCATCTACTATAGGTACTAAAACTCCTGCAACTAAACCACCTGAAAATCCATTATTATATAAGTTTACACCTCCATGTATAACGCCTACATTAGTAACTACAATCATATGCATAGCTCCTGCTATAAGGCCAACAATAGGCCCATATGTTCCCGCAATGGGTGCTAAGGTTGTAGAAAACAAAACCGATATAATAATGGTTGTTGATGACAAGTCATAACCAAGAATCACAGCTGTTATTATCACTCCAACTGTTACAGGAAGTATATTTTTCAAATGTTTTCCAAACGCACCAAACCCAATAACTGTAAATATTCCTGCAAGTACTGGTCCATTTAAAGTACCACCAACTAAAAATATATAAACCAATGTTATTGTTCCTAAAACAGCCATATTAATATATGTAACCCCATAGCCAACTAAATGAGTAAAGTCTGTAACTAATCTCCCTTTATATCTATGTATTTTTTTAAATTCAATTATTCCACTATTATTAATATATATTCCTATTAAAAAAAGTCCCACAATCAAAATAACAATCATTATAATAATGATCTGGTAACTCTGTTTTGATACTATAAACACTGGTTCAACCATAACCCCAAAACTTCTTAATACACTTGTTAATATAGTTCCTATAATTCCTGATGTAAACCCAATATTATATAAATTATAACCATCATGAAACAACAACATATGTGATGATAAAGGTACAATAACAAATCCAATGAAACTTCCAATAAATATTGCGACAACAACTCCAATAATTGGTTGAAATATACCTGAAAAACTTATTTCACTTATTATAGGCGCTAGTGCAGTACCAAACATTATTACCACAATGATATCTTTAAATGAAATCCCCTGATACTTTGTATACAGATATCCACCAAAATATATTGGTAATATATTAAAAATATTTTTACCAAAAAAAGAGAAACCAATAACTGTGAAGAAGGCTGCTATGAGTAATCCATTTATCCTTAGTCGATACCTATGAATAATATAAATATTAACGAATCCCACTAATGCAACATTTATTAAAGTTGCTGCTAAACCTCCAACTTCTAAAAAATCAGTAATTAAAATAGTTGGAGATAATATTATGTCTGCCAATCCTTTAATAGTTGTGTTAATACTCTGATTAACAACTCCATATCCAATTCCACAAAGTAAAAACAAAACAGGCATTGATAAAAAGAGCATTAACCTCCCTTTATAACCAATGTTTTTTTCTTCAACTTTACTGTAGCCCAATTTACTACTCCTTTTCACACTTATAATAATTACTTAACCTATTCTACCAAAAAGTTGAATCATTGTATATTACTTATTAATTTATTTTTTATTAAATTTTAGTTTTTAATTCTATTTTTTATTTTTATTTTTTTTACTTTTCATGCTATACATTTCTTGATCAGCTAATTTAAATAACTTTTCAATATTCTGAGTTTTTAGTTTGTCAAATGCAAATCCAATTGAAAAATTTAATTGTACATCCATACCTACCTCTTTCAAATTATGATTAACTAGTCTTGTATTTTCCTTAATTCGATTTCGATAATTATTAATAGCTTCATTATTACAATTTTTAATAATCACAGAAAATTCATCCCCACCATACCTTGCAATAATATCTTCTTCACGAAAAGAATCTTTTAACACCTTAGCCATACTAATAATTAATTGATCTCCTACGTAATGTCCATATTTATCATTGATGTACTTCAAATTGTCAATATCGCAAACAACAATTCCTATAGAATCTATTTTCAATTGTTTTAACTCCTCAATTTGACGCATATAATACATACGATTATATAAATCTGTTAATCCATCATGATCACTTAAATACTTTATCTCTTTAAAATTTCTCATACTTAATGACATTGCAATGACCTTTATGGTATTTTTGCAAAAATTCATATACCTAATAATATTTTCATCCTTATCAATTTGTTTTATAAGAAAAGCACCGATTATCTCGTCATTACTTTCTATTAACATTGCAAATCCTTTTTTGTCTTCAAGAAAAGCATATCCATTTTTCAAAGTTTCTTTCATCCATTTATACTTATGATTCATTACTTTTTCGGGGAAAAACTTAATATATTTTGCATTAAACAACGTCTTATACATATCTATAGTCGAACGAATGATTTCCCTTTCTGATGTTGCACCTGATAGCAACTCTATCATATTAAATAACGTTGCATAACTAGAAGTATATTCTGCACTTTGAATGCACTGTTTTTTTAGTTTTTGAATTTCATTTTCATTTTTCCATTTCTCTTTCATTCTTATTAGAAAAAGCTTCAAATACGTCATTTCAATTGGTATTCTTTTATATTCAGAATCCATATATACTGATAATTTTTTTATGTTTTTTTCATCTAGTTCTTCATTGTCGTCTAAATAAATAATTTTTTTTTCTGATTCCTTAAATGTATCATTAAATTCAAGACATTTATTTCCACATATTTTCATATGTTTTTTATAATTTTCAAGCCAACTATTCGTTACAATAAATCCACCTCGTGACACTATATATTCTACTATTTTTTCATCTAAAAACAATTCAAAAATTGTTGTTACAAGTTCTTTCTCAATTTCCTCAAAGAATTTATGTTTACCCATAGGGCAAAGTTTACACATAATTGCTTTTACATTTTGATTGTTTTTTTGTGTCAATAAATCCTTAATTGAGGGATCCAAATCTATTTTTTCGATATTATTCACATGACAAACAGGCCTAAAACTACTTACATGAATATCTTTTAGGTCCATTTGAAAGGTTGCCTTTTTAGTTTCTCTTGCTAAGTTGTCACAACATATTATATTTAATACATTCTCATCCATACTTTTACGAGTATTTCCCCCACTTATCAATTGAAGCTGAACAAGCTAATAATACCTCTTTTGGAACTTGCCAAGGTATTTCTCCATGATTGTCAGACAAAATAACCCTTCCCCCCTTCATACCTTCTTCACATATTAGTTTAATTTCGTTATCTATCTCTCCTATCGTCATATGGCACATATTAATTCCACTTAAATTCCCAAGAACTGTTAGCTTACTTTTGTTTTTAACTTTTGCAATTGATTCTTTTGCACTAATAGCTACAATTTGAGTGCCTGTTTTTTCAATCAAATCAAGTGTAGGCAGTGCTTTTGCTGATGCTAAGTGAGTAGCTGTAGGTCCATTTATTAGATTTATTGTCTCTTTATCAATATCATAACAAAAAGATTCGTACAAATCTCTTTGAAGCATTTCTGTTGAAGCAATTGGATTAAAGTAACAAATTGCAGTTGCACCTGCTTTAAGTTGTGCATTCCCCCAATTAACTGCAAATTCTTGATTAACTTTTAGTAATTTATTTAGGCTTTCTTTATCCTCATATAATAACTGTATATATCTTTCAAATCCCATTTGCATAATAGGCATACTACATGGTCCAACAACAACTCCAATTATTGGAATTTGGTTTCCTGCTCTTGCTTTTAGTTTTTTAGTAATATTAATAACTCTTTTAAGTCCTTCACATTGATCAATTATCGGAACTTGAAGGCGATTGATATCTTCAAAGGATTCAATAATTGGTTTTCCAGCATTTGGAGGTCCATCATTACTAAAAATCGTGCTTCCTCCAAAAGCTTCATATTCAAGACTCGTATATAAAAAACCTGTCAAGCAATCTGTTCTATATTTTTGTTGCATCATAAATTGCGCTTTTACTACTAAGTCAATATCTTTAAAGTAATCTTTAGGAGCTATTTCAAGTTCTTTTGCCCCATAACCGGTAAAAAGGAAAAAAAGCGGCATTCGATCTGGGGTTTCACCTGAAATAGTTGTAACTAAGCGTTCCATTGACGACATACTATTCATGACTAATCACTCCCTCTATAACTTGAACTACATTACTTGCAAGTAATCCGAATCCATCAGCTCCAACTTTTTTCCATAATTTCATATCTAAACGAAATGGTGCGCCACCAACAATTATTTTTACATGTTTTCCTATTCTTTTTCTTAATTTTTCTATATGTAATGCTGAAGGTAGCATTAATACAGATACTAACAAAATTTCAATCTTTTTATCATGCACTATGGTAACGATTTCATCAATTGTTAATGCAACTCCTAAATCTATAAACTCATACCCATTGATATTTAGAATTTGCTGTACTAGCTTAATGCCTAATGAATGATGATCTTCAAGCACAACTGTCCCAATGCGTTGAGTATTATTAGGTAGTCTATTCTTTAGTTTAAATACTCTTTTAATAATATCTTCACAAATGACACCACTCATATAAACTTGAGTTAAAGCTAAATCCCCCTCCTCCCATTCTTCTCCAATACGTATCAAGCTTTCGACCATTAATTCTTCAATATATAGTTTCGATACATTTCCATTACTAAATGATTTGATAAATTCAAGTATTTCAATTTGTTCATTATTAGTCAACATCTCTACACATTTTTTAATATTAACTTCATCTACTAACACATACTATTCCTCCCTATAATAAAGCGCATTATTATTGGTTGTAATATATTACATTCAAACACAAAAAAACTTCTATTGAAAAAAACCAAAATCCACCTAACCAGTACTCTCTACCGATCAAAGACGATTCTAGTTTTTTGAAGTCGTTATTATGTCTACTTAAACTATACTCCTAATCTATATGATAATCAAGTGTAATTAATTTGAACTTAAAGTTGCCCGTCAAACTGTTTGAATACTTCGTATTCTAAGATATAGACACTTTCTTATGAGCTAC
>JAOZKH010000029.1:0-1222 GCA_029935405.1 Vallitaleaceae bacterium
ATGGCATAGTACTGTTTAATTATTATTTATAAAATAGTGTTTATTAAGTGTTTATTAAGTGTTTATATGGAGAAATCTGTATAAACACTTTTTTTATTGCGCCCAGCATGGGCGCAATAAAAATGATGGAAGGAAAGTAAAACTTTACATAAACATTACATTTATCGAATGTTAGGTTTACTATCTTATGTTAAATTAGTTAAGTAATGTAAGAGAAAAAATAATTAACATAATTTATCACAGGAGGATAAAATGAAAAAAACAACTAAATTAGTATCTATATTTTTAATATTAACGATAATTTTAGTATTAGTAGGTTGTGAGTCTAAGGAAGAAAGCACAAGTGTAACTGCAGACACAGATAATGATGAAAAAATATTAGTGGGTGAAGTAACAGTATCAGGATCAACTTCAGTTGAAAAGATTGGTGTTGCAACAGGTGATGAGTTTATGGCGCTAAATCCAGGTGTGACATTTACATATGAAGGAATCGGTTCCTCAGGTGGAGTTAAAAATGCAAATGAAAAAACAACTAATATAGGAGCTAGTTCAAGAAACCTTAAGGACTCAGAAAAAGAGTATGGTTTGACAGAAGTAATAATAGCTTATGATGGAATTGCAGTGATTGTAAACCCTGCTAATGATGCAATAAATGGTTTGACAATGGAAGAAGTACAGGCTATTTATAAAGGTGAAATCACAAATTGGAATGAAGTTGGTGGAGCTAACTTAGAAATATCAGTTGTATCAAGAGAAGATGGCTCAGGAACAAGAGGTGCGTTTGAAGAATTAGTTGGTTTTGAAGATGCATTGTCAGCAACAGCAGTACTTAAAGATGGGAATGGAAATGTACAAACAACAGTAGCAGAAAATCCAAATGCAATTGGGTACGTATCTTTTACATATCTTGACGAAGCAGTAAAAGGAATACAAGTGGATAATGTGTCCCCTAGTGTAGAAAATGTAATTAATGAATCTTATGGTATATCTAGACCTTTTATCATGATGTATCATCAAGATAATCTTAGTAATGTAGCAAAAGCTTATATTGATTTTGTATTAAGCCTAGAGGGTCAAACTATTGTCGAAGCAAAAGGCGGAATTAAAGTTAATTAATAAATATAAACATTGTCCCAAACAGATATTGATCTATTTGGGACTTTTAGGAGTGACAAATGAATAATAAACTACAATCAAATAATAAACTACAATCAAATAATAA
>JAOZKH010000029.1:1322-25073 GCA_029935405.1 Vallitaleaceae bacterium
AATAATAAACTACAATCAAATAATAAACTACAATCAAATAATAAGCGAGAGATGTTTGAATATATTGCTAAGTATTGGTTTTTATTTAATGCATTAATTGGTATTGTAAGTGTATTTGCAATTGCATTTTTTGTATTTTATAAAGGCCTTCAGCCTTTCTTTCCAGGAAATGAATTTGGAATAACATCATTTGTAGATTTTATAAGTAATTCGGAGTGGAGACCAGGCAAAGGATTATTTGGTATATTTTATATGGCTATTGGGTCAGTTGCAGCAACGTTTGGTGCAATAATTATAGGTGTACCTATAGCAATTTTGACAGCAGTATTTATTGCTGAAATAGCACCAAAGAGATTGAAAAAGATTGTAAAACCTGCAGTTGAATTGCTTGCAGGTATTCCATCAGTGCTCTACGGAGTATTTGGCTTAGGTGTTATAGTACCATGGATTAATAGCGTATCACCTGAACCACAAGGAGAATCATTAATAGCGGTTGTTATAGTCCTTGCCGTAATGATTCTCCCAACAGTTATAACCATTACGGAAAGTGCGATTAACGCAGTCCCTAATTCGTACAGGGAAGGGTCTTATGGACTTGGCGCATCAAAGATACAAACAATTTTCAAGGTGGTTTTACCAGCAGCTCGTTCAGGGATTTTGGCTGGTGTTGTTCTTGGGATTGGCCGTGCAATAGGAGAAACTATGGCAGTGATTCTCGTAGCTGGAAACCCAATTACAGGAATGCCAACAACTATTTGGAAAATGATTCGACCACTAACAACGAATATCGCTCTTGAAATGTCGTATGCAGCAGAAATGCATCAACAGATGCTATTTTCAACAGGAGTAGTATTGTTTGTATTTATTATGATTATTAATATGGCATTAAGTAAGATTACATCAGCCATGGATGGGGCTTAACAGGTGAAAAATGTATAATATTAATAACAGAAAAACAAAAGACAATATAATAAAGTGTATTATATATTGTGCATCAGGATTAACGGTAGGAATACTTGTTTTTATTATTGGGTTTATATTTATAAATGGACTTCCACATATAAACTGGCATTTCTTGACAGGTGATTATGATGATATCACAAGTTATATTCAAGTGGTGCCAATGGATGAATATAAAATTAACAAGTTTGGAATAGAACTTGAGCAGATAACTCGAGATAAAAATAATTTTTGGGCAATAGAGTCTTTTGAAATAGAATCAACAATGACAAAAGGAACAATAAAAGCAATATCAGAAGATCAGAAAAGTATTATAGAAATCCCTTTTGAAGCAAAAAAAGGATACATAATTGAAGCGATTGGCTCGGAAGAAATTTCGAACATGACAATTGAAGAAGTATATTTTGTAATCAATGAAACACAAGAAAGTGAAATAAGAGTTAAAATAATACAACCAGGTGGAGGTATTGTACCAATGCTTGTGACCACGTTGATGATGATAGGTTTATCCTTGATTATTGCAGGACCAATAGGTATATTTGCGGCAATATATTTAGTTGAGTACGCAAAACCTGGGAAACTTGTTAATATTATAAGATTTGGAACCGAGAGTTTGGCAGGGATACCTTCGATTATTTATGGATTGTTTGGTATGTTGTTTTTTGTAACACAGCTTCATTTTGGATATTCTATGCTTTCAGGTGCACTTACAGTAAGTATTATATTACTTCCAGTTATTATTAGGCAAACAGAAGAATCCCTTAAGGCAGTTCCAACAGCTTATAGAGAAGGCTCACTTGGTCTTGGAGTAACGAAAGTTCAAACTATTAGAAAAGTTGTATTACCTAGTGCAGTACCTGGAATATTAGTAGCCGTAATATTATCGGTAGGTCGGATTGTAGGAGAATCAGCAGCACTGTATTTGACTGCGGGAACAGCAGCTAGGATTCCTGGTAGTATTTTTGAATCAGGAGCAACACTAACAATTAAAGCTTATCAGGTAGCTAAGGAAGAAGGTAATATTCAGGTTGCATGTGCAATTGGTACAGTAATTGTATTAGTTGTCGTGTTAATCAATTTATCTTCAAAACATATAACAAATCAATTTGTTAATAAAAAAAATAGAGGTAAACAATGAATAAAATAAAATTTAAAATTAAAGATTTAGATCTTTTTTATGGAGAATTTCAAGCACTCAAAAAAATAAATATGGATATTAAATCAAATGAAATCACTGCATTTATAGGTCCAAGTGGATGTGGAAAGTCAACCTTTATTAGAACGCTTAATCGTATGAATGACCTAATTGAAGGTGTGAAAGTCGATGGAACAGTATTGTTAGATGACGAAAATATATATGGGAATATAGATGTAATAAAGCTTCGTTCAAGAGTTGGTATGGTTTTTCAAAAGCCTAATCCATTTCCAATGAGTATTTACGATAATGTGGCATATGGTCCTAGAATGCATGGTATAAAAAAAAGAACACAACTTGATGAAATTGTTGAAAAATCTCTTCGTCAAGCAGCAATATGGGATGAAGTTAAAGATCGTATCAAAAAAAGTGCTTTAGGTGTATCAGGTGGTCAACAGCAAAGAATCTGTATTGCAAGAGCTTTAGCGGTTGAACCAGAGGTACTTCTCATGGATGAACCTACTAGTGCACTTGATCCAATTTCCACATCAAAGATTGAAGATTTAGCAACTGAACTTAAAGAAAAATATACAATTGTCATGGTGACTCACAACATGCAACAGGCTGCAAGAATTTCAGATAAGACAGCTTTTTTTCTATTAGGAGAATTATTAGAGTATAATGAAACTGAGAAAATATTCAGAAATCCAGTTAATCAAAAAACAGAAGACTATATTACAGGTAGATTTGGATAGGAAATATTTACATAATAGCAAAAATAGGATATGCTATATATGAAGTGATATTTGTTTTTCTGTTTCATATATACAAAAATGGAGGATGAAATGCCGGCACGTTATGAATTTGAAAGAGAATTAAATCGTTTACATAAAGATATAATTAAAATGGGAGCGTTTATTGAAGAGTCAATAGAAGATATGATTGAAGCATTAAATACACATAATGTTGAACTTGCAGAAAAGGTAATCAAGAAAGATGATCTAATTGATGAAATGGAGCGTAAAATCGAAGCTGAGTGTATAATAATTGTAGCAAGACAACAACCGATTGCAACAGATCTTCGTGATATAGCATCTATACTAAAAATTGTAACTGACCTTGAAAGAATTGCAGATCATTGCGAAGATATTAGTGATTATGTAATTAAACTTTCTTCATTAAATTCTCAGATTCCTATAGAAATTATTCCGAAAATGGCGGAAGCTGTTAAAGATATGATAGGTGATACAATTGATGCATATGTTAGAAAAGATATAGAGTTAGCTAATGAAATTATCATTAGAGATAAGAATATTAACCAATATTTTCATAATGTTGTTGATAAGTTAATTGGAATTATTGAAAAAGACGGAACTGAAGCTAGAGCGGTAAGTCATTATATGTTTATCGCAAAATACTTAGAGCGAATGGGTGATCATGCAACTAATATTGCAGAGTGGATTGTTTACTTTGTAACAGGCGAAATCCAATAATATTTATTGAGGTGATTAGATGGCAGTATTAAATATTTTAACAATTGATGATGAAGAGCATATTCTTGAACTTTTAAAGTATATCTTAGAAAAAAACGGATATAATGTATTACAGGCCGGCACAGGAGAAGAGGGTCTAAAAATCCTTGAAAATAATCAAGTTGACATGATATTACTTGATTTAATGCTTCCGGGAATAGACGGACTTGAAGTTCTTAGTAAAATCAGATCTTTAAAACAATACATAAAAATACCTGTAATTATTTTAACTGCTAAAAGCGAAGAAATTGATACTGTTTTAGGCCTTGAAATGGGTGCAGATGATTATATTGGAAAACCTTTTGGGTCACATGAGTTGACTGCTAGAATTAAAGCCGTTATAAGGCGCACCATGAAAAGTAGAAAAGTATTAGAAGAATTTAGTGAAATACCTGAGGACATAATAAATGTTTCAAATATTCTTATAAATCGATCAACACATGAAGTTATAATTGAAGATATAGTAATTGAATTACCTCTTAAAGAGTTTGAACTTTTATATCTATTGGCAAAAAATAGAGGAAGAGTATTTGATAGAGAATATCTTCTTGATAAAATATGGGGATATGAATATTATGGAGGAACAAGGACAGTTGATGTACATATTAGGAATTTGCGCAAAAAAATAGAATTAGATGATAAAAATCCTAAATATATAAAAACAATTCGTGGAGTAGGATATAAATTTAAGTAGAGGTAAAATATGCAAAAAAAACTATTAACAACTTACATTCTAATAATAACGGTAACAGTTTTTGTTACCGTTATTATTTCATGGAATAGTATTAATAATCATTTCTACAATCAAGTAGAAAAAGAAACTGAAATGAAAATTCTATTAATAAAACAAGTATTAGAGTATGAAATTGATAAAGAAGATTTTGAATTTCAGCAATTTGCAGAAAATTATGGAAAAAAAACAGATCTTAGGATAACAATAATTGATAATAATGGGAATGTACTAGGAGATACAGATTATAATCCTTCTGAAATGGAGAACCATAGATATCGTGAAGAATTTAAAGGTGCTTTGCAAGGAGAATATGATACAAGTTTAAGATATTCTAATACTCTAAAAAAATATATGTTCTACGCTGCTAAGCCCATCGAATATGATGGGTTTATAGGAGCAATTAGAGTAGCTATTCCTGTTAAACTTATAGAAGAATTAATATGGGATATGGTGAATTCTATATTTATAGGATTATTTATTGGTGTAGTATTGTCTGTAGGAATTGCATTTGTTTTTACAAGAAAAATAATAAACCCTATAAATGAACTAACCAAAACAGCAAAAAAAATATCAAATGGAGAATATGATAATAAAGTTTATATAGATAATAAAGACCAAATAGGGGAACTTGCAGAGGCTTTTAATACTATGACGTTTACTATGAGAAAAAATATTTGGGATATGCAGACCCAAAATGCAGAATTAGAAGCGATATTAACAAGTATGGATATAGGACTTGCTGCGATAGATAATAATTACAAAATAATATTAAGTAATAAAAATTTCAGCAGATTATTAGATGTAGAAGAAGATATTTCTAACAAAATTTTCTATGAAGTTTCAAGAAATCCTATTCTTTTTCATGTTATAGAAAAATCTATTGATGAAGATGAGTTTATAACGGAGGAAACTAGAATCAAACATAATGATAAAGAATTAATACTAAATATTTCAGCCACACCAATCAAAAATAAAACTAATTTTAATATACGACATGGGGTATTATTGTTGATTGAAGACATAACAAATCTTCGTAAACTTGAGAATATGCGAAGTGATTTTGTTTCAAATGTAACTCATGAATTAAAAACCCCACTAACCTCGATAAAAGGATTTGTAGAGGTGTTGAAAAAAGGAGATATTGAGGACCCAAAAATTACTAATAGATTTCTTGAAATAATAGATATTGAAAGTGATAGATTAACATTACTGATAGAAGATATTCTTTCGTTATCAGAAATTGAAAACATGAGATTAGATAAAAAAACGGGAAATTTCATTGTTGAAAATATAGTATTTGAGGTTATAGAAATGCTTCAAGGTGAGGCAGATATAAAAGGAATTGAACTTAAGTTAGATATTCAACAAGATATGAGAGAATTAAAGTGTGATAAAAATAGAATTAAGCAGTTATTTATAAATTTACTTGATAATGCTATAAAATATACTGAAAAAGGCAATGTTACAATCGAATGCAAACAATCAAGAGATAATCAATTTTTAACAGTTAATATTAGCGATACAGGCATTGGTATTAAAGAAGAGCATTTAGAGCGTCTTTTTGAAAGATTTTACCGAGTAGATAAAGGACGGTCGAGAAAACTTGGAGGAACAGGATTAGGACTTTCAATTGTTAAACATATTATTGAATTATATGATGGGACAATTGAAGTTAAAAGTGAGTATAAAAAAGGCACAACAATTAAGTTGAGAATTCCTTTTGATAATAATTTCGCACTTTAAAGTTGTGAAGTACAAAAGTGTTGACAAATATAGTAAATTGCTTTAAAGTGAAATAAACATAATGGAGGATAGTAATGAGCTTAAAATATGTAAAACGACTTTTAGAACCTAAAGAAATTGCAGATATGATACCTGTATCAGAAGAAGTGAAGGCAGTAAAGAAACGAAGAGATAGAGAAATTAAAAACATATTTACCGGTGAAAGTGACAAATTTTTGTTGATTATAGGACCGTGCTCAGCTGATAATGAAACAGCCGTTCTTGACTATATGAGTAGATTAGCTAAAGTTCAAGAGGAAGTAAAAGATAAAATATTGATGATACCAAGAATTTATACTAACAAACCTAGAACTACTGGTGAAGGATATAAAGGCATGGTTCATCAACCAGATCCAGAGAAGGGCTCTGACTTAGTTGCAGGAATAAAAGCAATTAGAAGTCTTCATATAAAAGCGGCAGAAGAGACTGGATTTACATGTGCAGATGAGATGCTGTATCCTGAGAATTTTGCTTATTTAGATGATATATTAAGTTATGTAGCAATTGGTGCTAGAAGTGTTGAGAATCAGCAACATAGACTTACTTGTAGTGGTTTAGAAATCCCTGTAGGAATGAAAAATCCTACAAGTGGCGACATTTCAGTAATGTTAAATGCTATTCGAGCTGCTCAAATAGGACATAACTTTATATTTAGAGGGTTTGAAACCAAAACACAGGGAAATCCTTTTGCTCATGGAATTATGCGAGGATTTGTAGATCAATATGGTCGTAATTTCCCTAATTATCACTTTGAAGATTTATTGCATTTAATTCAAAGGTATAATGAAAGAGGATTAGAACACCCAAGTATAATTATTGATACTAATCACTCTAATTCTAATAAAATGTATTTAGAACAACCAAGAATTGCTCATGAAATCATTCGAAATATGAACTATGATAGTATGATTAAGAAACATGTTAAAGGTTTAATGGTGGAAAGTTATATTGAAGGTGGTAGACAGGAAATTGGTAATGGAACTTATGGAAAATCTATAACTGATCCTTGTTTGTCCTTTGAAGATACACATAAGATGGTCATTGAATTGGCTGAAAAACTATAGATGAAATGGAGATGTTATGATAGGAACTATAATTAATGTAGTAGCAATCATATTAGGTAGTTTTATCGGTCTATTATTTCATTCGAAGGTTCCAGAAAAATTTATCAAAATTGCCTTTGTAGGTATTGGAATTTTCACTTTAGTATTAGGTTTTAAAATGGCACTTGAATCAAATGAAGCACTTTTTATGGTGTTTAGTATTATTATTGGAAGTATTATCGGGGAAGCTTTAGATTTAGATAAACGACTTAACGACCTTAGTAATGGATTGAAAAAGCGATTGGGTAATGAAAATGATAACTTTAGCAATGGTCTTATTACAGCTTTTTTGTTGTTTTGTACTGGATCATTAACAATATTAGGTGCTATTCAAGAAGGTGTAGAAGGGACCTATGAATTGTTAATGACAAAGTCATTGATGGATGGGTTTTCATCTATTGCATTAGCATCAACACTTGGAGTAGGTGTATTGTTTAGTGTTATTCCACTAGTGCTTTACCAAGGAGGTTTAACATTAGCAGCTGGGCAACTACAAGAGTATTTAACAACCCCAATGATAACTGAAATAAGTGCAGTTGGTGGACTTTTACTTATTGCATTAGGGTTAAATATATTAGAATTAAAAGAAATAAAGGTGACTAATATGTTGCCATCATTAATTATTATTGTATTGTTTATGTTATAGACTTAATATAAATGATTGCTAAATAACTATATGTACAGCCAACTGTTTTTTTGAAAATGTCCTAAAATATTGGAACTGTCAAGAATTTTTGAAAATGCCTTAAAATATTGGTACTTGACAAAGTTAATGCTTTAGTGTAATATTCTCATTAATTACTTAGGTATTGAGCAAGTAATTGTATGAATGAATAAAAACTGTGAGTAGGAGCAGTAGCTAAATCGAGATTTTTAGAGAGTTGTTGGTAGGTGTGAAACAACATTGGGTATTTAGTGAACTAGCCTAGGAGTTGCGTGTTGAAATTTTAGTAGGCATTGCCGGGATTGACCGTTATATCAAAAAGATATGTTTGTATCTTACTGAGTGCATTCCTTAGGAATGAATATGAGTGGTAACGCGGAATAACCTTTCGTCTCTAGATAGAGATGGAAGGTTTTTATAATGCAATAATAGTGTTAAAAGGAGGATATTATGAAAGTTAATCAAAACATAGCAAAATATCAAAAGTACCCGGTATTTAAATATGAAAATAGAACATGGCCAAATACGGAACTTACAAAAGCGCCGATTTTTTGTAGTGTTGATCTAAGAGATGGTAATCAAGCATTGCCTAATCCAATGGGAATTGATGCGAAATTAAAGTTTTTTGATATGTTAGTAGAAATAGGATTTAAGGAAATAGAAATAGGATTTCCTTCAGCTTCAGATACGGAATATAATTTTCTTAGACGTTTGATTGAAGAAAATAGAATACCTGAGGGAGTTAAGGTTCAAGTTTTAGTACAAGCAAGAGAACATTTAATTGCTAAAACTTATGAAGCGCTTAAAGGGGTAAAAGAAGCAGTAGTGCATGTGTATAATTCAACATCAACAGCTCAAAGAAAAATGGTATTCAAAAAATCTAAAGAAGAAATCAAAGAAATTGCAATAGATGGTGCTAACATTGTCAAAAAATATGCTGCAATGTATCCAGAATCAAAGTTTACTTTTGAATATTCACCTGAAAGCTTTACAGGAACAGAAATGGAATATGCGCTTGAAGTATGCGAAGCTGTTTTAAATGAATGGCAGCCTACGACTTACAATAAAGCAATTATTAACTTACCTGCAACTGTTGAGATGACAACACCTAATGTATTTGCGGATCAAATAGAGTGGTTTTGTAATAATTTGAAAAATAGAGAATCAGTAATTATCAGTTTACATACCCATAATGATAGAGGAACTGGCGTTGCTGCTACAGAGCTTGGGCTAATGGCAGGTGCTGATAGAGTAGAAGGTACACTATTTGGCAATGGTGAAAGAACAGGTAACTTAGATATATTAACTGTGGCGATGAATTATTATTCTCAAGGAATTGAACCAACTATTTATATGGAAAATATTAATAAAATTATAAAAGTATATAAAGAATGTACAGGGATGACAGTGCATGAAAGACATCCGTATGCAGGAGAACTAGTATATACTGCGTTTAGTGGATCACATCAAGATGCGATTAATAAAGGTCTTAAAACCTATAATGATAGAAAAGAGAAAGTCTGGGATGTTCCATATTTACCGCTTGACCCAGCCGATATAGGACGTTTGTATGAACCTATTATTAGGATAAATTCTCAATCAGGTAAAGGTGGAGTTGCATACATTCTAGAAGCTGAATATGGATATAAAATACCAAAAGCAATGCAACCTGAGATTAGTTATCATGTTCAAAAAGAAACGGATAAATTCGGTCGTGAATTAGAAAATGCTGAAATATTTAATATTTTCAATGAAAAATTTATAAATATAGTTGACCCGAATACCATTCATTCTTTCTCATATTCATTTGATAATACTAAAGAAGATTCTATGGTTGTTAAAGCAAATATTACTATTAACGGTATTATTAAAGATGTTGTAGGTGTAGGGAATGGTCCGGTATCAGCATTCTTTAATGCTATTGAACCGATGCTTAAAGATACTTATGAATTTATTACTTATGATGAACATGCTTTGTCTGATGGTCAAAGTGCTGAAGCTGCTGCATATATTCAACTTAAAAATCAAAATGGGATAACTCACTATGGTGTAGGAAAAGACGGAAATATTGACAGTGCTTCAATACGAGCTATTATGAGTGCCTTAAATGGATTCGAGAAAAGATAAACTTTCCACATAAATAAGTGAGAGTCTTAATCCTTTAATAAATCAAAAAAAATAGAAAATATAAGAAAAGCATCCATATCTTGTAAAACAAGAATTTGGATGCTTTTTATGTAGAAGAAAAGTTCTTATTTGAATTTTATTGAGTAAATATGATTACGTTTTAATTGTTTTATAAAAATTCATTAAACAACCTGCTTTTAAAACATCTCTTTCTTTAACTGAAAGGTTTGGTAATAAAAGTTCGATTTGTCTAGTGTTTCCATCTCTAATAAGAGAAACATTAATTGATTCTGCTTTTGAATTCATAAGAGAAAGAATATCATTGAGAACTAAAATATCTCCGATTTTAATATCTAACGCAGTATCTTGTGTGATAAGGGGCAATAGACCCCAGTTTACTAAGTTTGAACGGTAACGTTTTGTAGCGTAATCAGTTGCAATGTTACCCCATCCACCTAATACTTTTTGCACAGAAGCTGCTTGTTCTCTAGCGGAACCATCTCCAGGTTTGTTAGCGTAAATAATGCTTCCAATGGAAGTGGTGTGAAGCGCATTATTCAGGGACTTACCAGTAGCTTCTAACATAGTTTTAAGTTTTAAGGTAATATCTGTAATAGATTTATTACCAGCTATAATCGCTAGTCGCTCTTTTTCTAATAAGTGATTCTCCTTAGCGGTAGGAACATAGTTTGGATCTTTACGACTAAGTGCAAATTCAGCAAGTCTTAAAGGGTTTGAACGATATGATGATGTTTCTCCTGAAGGAATTAATTCATCAGTCGTTGTTATATCATCCCAAATAGTGCAAACTACTTCAACAACAAGATTGTTAGTCATACTAATCATTTCTGGCCAATCTTTAATATTAGGTCCGTATTTAAGGTTAATATCAGTCTTAGGATTTTGATATCCATTATAGACACGTTTTTCATAAATTTTAGGATTATAAGTATAAGCTGTTACAGATATTTCTTTCTCTAAAACAGCATCAGCAGGGGTTAATCTTCCCTTGTTTATTGCAGTTGCAGTTATTGAACGCGCATCCATTAGAGCAACAGAAGAAATCTGACCCTCGCCAGGTTTACTTCCTTCACGGTTAGGGAAATTTCTAGTTGTGTGTCTAATGCTAAATGCATTATTAGATGGAGTATCTCCTGCGCCAAAACAAGGACCACAAAAAGCTGTTTTAATAGTGGCACCAGCTTCCATTAATGTAGAAATAGAACCATCTTTTGTTAAAGCGTGAAAAATAGGTTGACTTCCTGGGTAAACAGAAAGACCAAAGTCATCATGACCACAATCAGCTCCATCTATCATCTTAGCGCTTATATTAATGTTTTCATAGGTTCCACCTGAACAACCGGCAATAATTCCTTGATCAACGTATATTTGCCCATCTCTTACCTTATCAGTAATATGAAAATCAATATTTTTACCAAAAGATTTTCTTGCATTTTCTTCAACAGATTCAAGTATTTCAATTGGATTTTCTAATAATTCGTCAATTGTAAATGTATTACTAGGATGGAAAGGTAGTGCAATCATTGGTTTAATAGCACTTAAATCAATTGTAATTACTTTGTCATAATATGCTACTATATCAGGAGTGATTTTGGTGTATTCGTCTAAGCGACCATGAAGAGCAAGATATTCTTTAACCTTATCATCAGTGATCCATATTGAAGAAAGACATGTTGTCTCAGTTGTCATAACGTCAATTCCAAAGCGATAATCAATACTTAAACCTTCAATACCAGGACCAAAAAATTCTAAAATACTATTTTTAACAAAACCACTTTTAAACACTTCTCCTATAAGTGATAAAGCAACGTCTTGCGGTCCAACACCAAGTGAAGGTGATTCTTCTAAGTATATACCAATAATATTAGGATAAGTAATATCATAAGTTTTGTTAAGAAGTTGCTTAACAAGTTCAGGACCACCTTCGCCAATAGCCATAGTTCCTAGAGCTCCATATCTAGTGTGACTATCTGAACCTAATATCATTTTATTACATCCAGCAAAAGCTTCACGCATATAAGAGTGTATAACTGCTTGATGAGCAGGAACATATAAGCCGCCATATTTTTTGGCAGCACTTAATCCAAAAACGTGATCATCTTCGTTAATTGTTCCACCAACAGCGCATAAACTATTATGACAGTTTGTCAAAACATATGGAAGTGGAAAAGTTTTAAGACCTGCAGCCCTTGCTGTTTGGATAATACCTACATATGTAATATCGTGAGACGCCATTGCATCAAACTTAATTTCTAAGTTGTTCATGTTATCGCTAGTATTGTGTGAGTTGAGAATGTTGTAACTCATTGTTCCTTTTTTAGCGATAGATGGACTAAGTTGTTCTGGTGTTAGAGAAGGTACAAGTGTTTCAAAATTCATGTTATCAGCCAAATGTAATTCGTTATTAATTAAATATCCACCTTGTGGAAATAATTTTACCATATTATTACCTTTCTTTTCTATTAATGATTAACGCTGTACTGTGTTACATTTTCTCTGGAATAGTAATTCCTAATATATCTAACCCATTTATAAGGGTGCTAAGGACATAAGTAAGTAAAGTATACCAAGATGCTTTTCTAGCTTGATTTTCTTCATTAAGTATATGGTGCATATGATAAAATGTACTCATTAATGTAGCTAATTCATACACATATTCACATATTACATTTGGAGCACGATCCCTAGCTGCCATTTGAAGAACATTATTAAAGCCGTCGAGTTTAAGAAGTATATCTCTTTCAACTTGACTAGCTGGAATAAGTAACTCACCTTTGTTAAAACCAGCAGATTCAAGTTTACGTATAATATTTTTAATACGAACGGTTGAATATAATATATATGGACCAGTTTTGCCTTCAAATGATGAAAACTTATCAAGATCAAAAACATAGTCTTTCATTCTGTAATTTGATAAGTCAGCATATTTAAGTGTTGCTAAACCAACCACTTTAGATATGCTTTCGATTTCATCAGCATTTGGAGTAAATCCACGTTCTTTAGCATTAGTTTCGATTTTAGTCTTGGCATTACCTTCAACCAAATCTATTAAATCAGATAGACGAAGAGTGCCACCTGCACGAGTTTTAAAAGGTTTGCCATCCTTGCCATTCATCGTACCAAAACCTATATGTTCTAGAGAAGTACTTCTAGGTACGAGTTTGTTATCTTCTGCACATCTAAATACTTGAGTGAAATGATTGGCTTGTCGTGAGTCAACTACGTATAATATATGACTAGGATTATAATCTTGCATACGTTGATAAATTGTTGCTAAATCAGTTGTTCCATAGATAACAGAGCCATCTGATTTGTAGATAATTAGTGGAGGGATTTCTTTTTTATCATCATCTTTAGCTACATCAACTACCATAGCTCCATCACTTTTGTAAAGGGAACCATTGTCTTTAAGTACTTTAACGGCAGGTTCAATATACTGCTGAGAATTGCTTTCACCATACCATAAATCAAAATCAACATTAAGTCGTTGATAGTTTTTCTTGACATCTATTAATGAAACATTCATAATGTGTTGCCATAAGGCAAGATAGCCTTTATTACCTTGTTGTAATTCAAATGTAGCCGTTTTTGCTTCGTTATAAACTTGCTCGTCCTCTTTAGATTTAGCGCTAACGCGAGGATAAATTTCTTCTAAATCAGCTAAATTAAAGGGAGGTTCTATAGGATACTCACCTGTAAATTCAGAATCAAAGTAAGGAAGAGTAGGTTGATTTCGATGGATTTCTGAGATGATCATACCCATTTGAAGACCCCAATCTCCTAAATGAATATCTCCAATCACGTTATATCCTAAGAATTTGAATAATCTCTTTATTGATTCGCCAATTATTGCAGTTCTTAGATGACCAACATGAAGAGGTTTTGCAATGTTTGGACCACCATAATCAATAATAATTGTTGATGGTGTATCAGTTGATTCAATACCAAGACGATTACTTTCTCCAAGCTCTGTTGTGTTTTTAATTAAGCATTCATCTGTTAAGGTCATATTAATAAAACCAGGTTTAATGGTCTTAGCAACTTTAATATATTGTTTGGTTTCTTCAAATGATAATAGTTTTTCAATTACATCATCACTGATTATAAATGGTGCTTTTTTATATTCTTTAGCAGCAGGCATGGCACCGTTACATTGAAATTGACATAAGTCAGGTCTACCTGAGACAACTACTTCACCGTATTTGGAATCATACCCAGCTTCAATAAAAGCTTTTTTTAATAGTTTTGTTAGTTTCTTTGTTAACATATAATCGACTCCTTTTCCATAATACATATACTATAGTATAATACATTCACTATAGTATAATACAAGAAGCTTAAAAACACAATTAATTCAGTTTTATAAAAAAAAACTATTCAAAAGATAATATAATGGTATACTATAAATAGAGTATTTACCAAAAATAAAAGGTGATTTTATGGATAAACAAATTAAAAGTTGCATCGGATGTAGATATTACTTTGTAACATGGGATAAAAAAGCTCCAAAGGGATGTAAATATTTTGGCTTTAAATCTTTGAAGATGCCTTGTCAAGTTGTCAGAGAATCTTCAGGAGATTATTGCGCATTATATGTTAAGAAGGAGATGTGATGATTTTTTACGAGTTGCAGTACCAGATAACACTTTGGTTTCAGAGTATTAGTACTCCGGAACTGGACAAATTTTTCATAGTAATTACAGACTTAGGTGATGTTACATTTTTAATGTTAATCTTGACTTTTATGTATTGGAATGTTGATAAGGTTAAAGGATTAAAGATGGTGATCGCTGTGACTCTCTCTTTTGGAGTGAACACAGTACTTAAAATTGGTTTTAGTAACCTTAGACCCTTTTATACTGAAGGAATAGAAAAAGGTATACCTAGAGAAATCGAAGGATTTTCTTTTCCTAGTGGACATTCTCAAAACACAGGTGCAGCTTGGACAGCACTAATTATTGAATTTAGGAAAAATTGGATTAAAGTTATAGGTATAATATTAATGGTACTAATTCCACTATCAAGACTTTATTTAAGAGTTCATTGGCTTTTGGATGTAGTAGTTGGATTAGGAATTGGGGTTATTATTTCGATTCTATATTATAAGTATGCGAGTGACTGGTTTATGAAGGTGATTACACATAAATTTACGTTAACTGTAATTACACCGTTAACGTTTTTGGTAACAAGTTTAGTTATGAATACTGATGTAGCAAAAGGATGTGGGATTTTTGCAGGATTATTATTTGGATACTGGGCGGATGATATGTGGCTGAATTATCAAAATGAAGCATCATTAAAAACTAAAGTGCTAAGACAGGTAATCGGTATCCTAGTTATAATGATAATAATGGAAGGTCTAAAAGTTGTTTTCCCTGAACATTATTTTTATGATTATATTAGATATTATCTTGTTGGAATGTTTGTTAGCTTTGGTGGACCTTTATTATTTACAAAACTGCTTATAAGGTCTTAATTCATTTAGATTAGTAGAAATATCTTACCATAAGTTTTGAATGTTTGATATAAACACAAACACAAACACAAATACAAACACAAACACAAATACAAACACAAACACAAACACAAACACAAACACATATATATTCATGTAAACAAGCAAATTAGAGAATAGAGGTAAAGAATATGAATTTTAAGTTAAACGTAAAAAAATTAGTACAAACATCCCTTATGATAGCGTTGTCATTAGTATTTCAAATCGGTTTTACATCTTTTGCACAACCGGTAGTTGGACCATTAGTTAACATGGTTCTTATGATTACAGCAGCATTAATTAGCCCTATATCAGCGGTTATAGTAGGAGTTATTACACCACTTGTTGCATTTTTAGTAGGGCTTATGCCTATGTTTCCATTGGTTCCAATTATTATGATAGGAAATGGAATTTTAGTTGCAGCATTTAGTTATTGCTATCATCAACCATGGATGAAATATGGTGAATATTATGGAGTGATAGTAGCAGCATTGTTTAAGTTTTTATTCCTTACAACAGCAGTTAGATATTTATTACCGTTAGTAATACCAAAGGTACCAGCGCCATTAGTTGTTGCGCTTGGTTTTGCTCAATTTATTACTGCAACTATTGGTGGTATTATTGCTCTAATTGTAATAAAATCAATTAAGTCTATTGTAAAAAATTAGTAGTTGTTACATAATCGCCATAATGTAAGATAGTGTTGGCACAAATACTATATAAGAATTATATTTAACAATAAAAAAGGACTTTGTAATAGCAAATTTTGCTATCGCAATAGTCCTTTTTATGTTTATAAGTAATAATATTTTGATTAATTATTCGCCTTCTACAGCTTCGTCGTCAACTACATCATCGACTATTTCATCAGGAGAAGGTGGGTCGATAGGTTGACCGTGTTCGTCAAGTTCAGGTTCTAGAGGAACAACTGTGTCTGGTCCGTGTATGTCACAAAATTCACCTACCATTGAATAAGGAATAGAGTATTGATAGTCTTCAATAGTTTCAAGGATATGTTCGTCTCCTTCTTCTACAATAATTGGTTCGTGACGTTGAAGCATAATTCTTGTCTCGACAGTATCAACAGGGCAGAATTCATTAGCGAATAATTCGCTTGAAGTACAGATTAAGACTTCTTTGTGAATGTCACAAGTTTCCGTAGGCACAGTACCTACTGCAAATAATTCAACTCTTGTTCTAGAGCCTCTTGGATCGAGGGTACATGCTTCAGTAGCAAGCATTCCTGATTCGGTACATATTGTTGCGGAAGTAATACCTTCAGGTCTATCAAATCCTTTGTATGGAAGGTCGACATGAGCTGCTTCCATTACATCTCTCCAAATCCATTTGTGATAGTTTTTTACATAAGCCATTTTCTGAGGATCATCATATCCCATCCAAATAGCGGCTACATAGTATGGAGAGTAACCTGCAAACCACAGGTCTTTTGTTGAGTTGGTAGTACCGGTTTTGCCTGCTAAAGCCATATTTACTTCTTTAAACTTTGCTGAAGTACCTGTACCTGCTTGAATGGTTTCAACCATAGAATCTGTCAGAAGATATGCTGTTGTTTCTTTCATAACAGCTCTTGTAACGGGTTGATTATCTAACAAAATATTACCGTCATGATCTAATACTCTAGTATAGAATATTGGTTCTACATATACACCACCACCTGCGATTGCACCATATGCAGCAGTTAATTCAAGAGGGGTAACACCTTCTGTTAAACCACCAAGAGGAAGTGAAAGGGTGATATCAGTAAAAATGTCACTGCCTATTTTAATTTGGTCATAAACTGTTGTAAAACCTAAATCCATCAAGTACTTATATGATAGTTCAGGGCCAATATCAAAGACAGTTTTTACAGCAAGTATATTCATTGACCATACAATACCTTCTCGAACTGTTGATAATCCTCTATAACCTTTATACCAGTTGCCAGGATTAAAGGATTGCCCGTTTGGCTGAAGTATATCAAGGGGAATATCATCAATACCAGTTGCCATGGTATAGCCTCTTGCATCAATTGCAGGTAAATAAGCAGCTACTATCTTAAATGTGGAGCCTGGTTGTCTCTTAGCCTCAATAGCTCTATTAAAAACTTGATTACCCGCCTTATCTCCTCGACCGCCAGCGATGGCTTTAACATGGCCGTTGTGATAATCCATTATAACCATTGCGGCTTGAGGTTGAGGAATAAAAACAGCTTTTTCAAAGGCAAGGCTTTGTTCTAAATCTGATTCTGATACGCCAAGTTCAGCTTTTGTTGCGACGATGAAAGCTTTGGCATCCTCAATGGTATCAAATTGTTCTTCATGGTAGAAATTTTCAGATTGCTCACCTTTTTGAACAGTTAAACTATATTTAAGTTTCATAGCAAAGTCTTCATTAACGGGTGGAAAATTTTCTTCATCAGTAAAGACGTCATCCATGGATTTTTGGATTTTTAAATCTTGTGTTATATAAATACTCAAACCACCACGATAAATTTGATTAAAGGCTTGTGCTTCCGTTAAACCTTTTTGAATAACTAAATCATTAACAACTCTAGTTATTGTTTCGTCAACATAATAGGAGTAGTCCGAATTTTCTTCTATTGATTGATTATTAATCTGTATTTGACTATAAACATCAACAGATTTAGCTTCATCGTATTCGATTTTAGTAATATATTCTTGTTCTAATAATTTATCTAAAATCCTTAGGGCTCGTTCTCTATTGTTTTCAGGATTAATTACTGGATCGAATTTCCCGGGTTTATTAGTGATTGAAGCTAGAACCGCTGCTTCAGCAATTGTAATATTCCAGACATCTTTATTAAAGTATAATCTAGATGCAGTTTGAACGCCATTTGTACCACGTCCACAAGCAGCAGTATTCATATATAATTCTAAAATATCTTCTTTTGATCGATGCTTTTCTAATTGAATAGCAAGATACATTTCTTGCAATTTACGTTCGATAGTAACATCTGTTGTTAAAACGTTATTTTTGATGATTTGTTGCGTAATGGTACTAGCTCCTTCTGAAAATGACATACTTTGAATGTTGACAAATATAGCACGAATAAATCCTTCTAAGTCAACCCCATTATGATCATAAAAACGCTCATCTTCAATAGAAACAAAGGCATGAGCAAGATAGGCAGGAATCTGGTCGTATTCAACATATACACGATTTGCATCAGCACCATGTAGTTCTTGTACTTGATTTCCTTGTAAATCATAAATGAAGGTAGTATATCCCTCGGGTACTATTTCTTCCATTAAATTGTCAATACTTGGTGATGCATCTATAAACGCATGAAGTGTACCAAAACCTGCTGATACGCCTAAAACTGCCAACAAAACAACTGCGAAAACTATTACTTTAAAAACTGTAGAACTAATAAAATTCGCAAGCTTCGTCGTTTTAGAATCAATACTTTCTAGCTTTTTTCTTCTAGCAAACTTTCCAAAATTCATTATGAATCCTCCTTTATATCCACACCATTATACCAAAAAATATCTATTAAAGGAAGATATTTAATAAAGCGTTAATAAAATTTAAGAAGTTGCTAGTGTTTATTACGATGTTTTTTGTTATACTAGTGGCATAGATATGTAAACAAAATTTCACATGCTTGATTTTAAGCGGCTTATGGAGTATACTGTTATAGTGTTATCAAATAGAACTACTATTTGGAATTGTGAAAATTATAAAGAGGTGGATTAATGAATTTTACAAAAATGCATGGAATAGGGAATGATTATATTTACATTAACGGTTTTTCAGAAGATATTAATAACCCTGAAAAATTAGCTGTTGTTATGAGTGACAGACATACAGGAGTTGGTGGCGATGGAATTGTATTGATTCTTCCATCAAAAATTGCAGATTTTAGAATGCGTATGTTTAATGCTGATGGTTCTGAAGCAGAAATGTGTGGAAATGCAATACGTTGTGTTGGTAAATATGTCTATGATAACCAACTAACTGACAAGAAAATTCTTACAATTGAAACATTGGCAGGAATAAAAGTTCTTGATATGATTATAGAGAACAATTTTGTGGAACTTGTTAAAGTTAACATGGGAAAACCGATTTTACAACCTGAACTAATTCCTGTTGTGGATAGTAAAAACCCTGTGATAGATCTTCAAATTGAATCAGAAGATAAGGTTTTTAAGTTTACATGCGTATCTATGGGAAATCCTCATGCGATTACATTTGTCGACAAAACAGAAGGTTACGAAGTTGAAAAATATGGTAAATCTGTTGAAGAACAACCGTTATTTCCTAAAAAGACGAATGTTGAATTTGTTGAAATTCTTAATAAAAATGAAATCAATATGCGAGTATGGGAACGAGGTTCAGGAGAAACAATGGCATGTGGAACGGGAGCTTGTGCGGCTTTGGTTGCATGTGTATTAAATGGCGTAACAGAAAGAGAAGTAACTGTTCATTTATTAGGTGGAGATCTTCAAGTACGTTGGGATAAAGAAACAAACAATGTGTTTATGACAGGGGCTGCAACCACTGTGTTTAATGGTGTTTGGTTTGACCCTATTATTAAATCGGAAATAGTATAAAAATTTAGGAGGAAATTATGGCAGAAAGTTATATTCAAAAGTTATTTGCTGAGCGAATCGGAGGAGAAACGTTTGGTAAAAGTACAGTTATTTATAAATTCGAAAAGATAAAAAGAGCAAAAGCGGCGGCTATGGCAGCACATCCTGACATGGAAATAATTGATATGGGTGTTGGTGAACCTGATGCTATGGCAGATCAAGGAGTAATTGAAACTCTTTGTGTTGAAGCTGCTAAGTGGGAAAATCGTGATTATGCAGATAATGGTACAGTAGAATTTAAAGAAGCAGCAGCTAAATACATGGAAGAGTTTTATGATGTTTCGGGAATTAATTATGAAACAGAAATCAATCATTCTATTGGTTCAAAGCCTGCATTAGCAATGATGGCACAAGCATTTATTAATCCAGGGGATGTTACGCTTATGACAGTGCCAGGATATCCGATTATGGGAACAATGACAAAATGGTTAGGTGGAGAAGTATATAACATGCCACTTCTAGCAGAAAACAAGTTTTTACCGGATTTAAAAGCTATTCCTAAAAACATTGTTAAAAAAGCTAAGTTGTTATACTTAAACTATCCAAATAATCCAACTGGTGCTACAGCTACAAAAGTATTTTTTAAAAAGGTTATTAAATTTGCAAAAGAGAATAATTTGATTGTGGTTCATGATGCTGCATATGCAGGGCTTACCTTTGATGGTAATAAACCGCTTAGCTTTTTGAGTTTACCTGGTGCCAAAAAAGTTGGAGTTGAAATACATTCATTATCTAAAGCCTATAATATGACGGGATGGAGAATGGCATTTGTTGTGGGTAATCCTAAAATCGTTGCAGGATTTGCATCGGTTAAAGATAACAATGACTCAGGACAATTTAAAGGCATACAAAAAGCAGCGATTTATGCACTTGAACATACAGATATTACTGAAGTTACTTCAGCTAAATATTCAAGAAGGCATGATATGCTTGTGGAAACACTTAATAGCATAGGATTGAATGCTAAAAAACCCAAAGGTTCTTTCTATTTATATGTAGAGATTCCAAAGGGCGTCAAAAATGGTCCTAAGTTTAAAACGGCAGAAGATTTCTCTCAGTACTTAATAAAAGAAAAATTAATATCAACTGTTCCGTGGGATGATGCAGGAGCGTTTGTAAGATTTTCAGTTACATTTTTAGCAGCTAACGAATATGAAGAAAGAAAAGTTATGGATGAAATACGTAATAGACTTTCAGATGTAGAATTTAAATTTTAAATATAATTCTGAATTATCTTTAGAAGAATATTGAAATTCTACTTGAAACATAAACTAAGATATTGAAATATTTACTAGAGATATAGATGGTAATGATTTGAATTTGAATGAAGGAGGAATAGCATGAAGGTAACAGATATTTTTGGAATTAACGTATTTAATGATATAACAATGAAAGAACGTCTCCCAAAAGATACGTATAAGGCTCTTAAGAAAATTACGGATGATGGAAAACCATTATCAGAAAGTGTTGCAGATGTAGTTGCTAATGCAATGAAAGATTGGGCAATTGAAAAAGGTGCAACTCACTATACTCATTGGTTTCATCCAATGACAGGTAAAACAGCAGAGAAACATGATTCTTTTATTGAACCAACAGGTGATGGAACAGTAATAATGGAATTTAGTGGTAAGCAGCTTATTCAAGGTGAGCCAGATGCGTCCTCATTTCCTAATGGTGGTCTTAGAGCGACTTTTGAAGCTAGGGGATATACAGCATGGGATGCAACTTCCCCTGCATTTTTGAAAGATGATACGCTATGTATTCCAACAGCTTTTTGCTCATATACAGGAGAATCACTTGATAAAAAGACACCATTACTTAGATCTATGGAAGCAATCAATAAAGAGGCGTTAAAGTTACTTAGATTATTTGGAGATAATACAACAAAGAAGGTTACAACAACACTTGGTCCTGAACAGGAATATTTTATTGTTGATAAACACATGTATCAAAAACGTAAAGATTTATTCTTAACAGGAAGAACGTTGTTTGGTGCAATGCCTCCAAAAGGGCAGGAATTAGATGATCATTACTTTGGAAGTATTAAAGAAAGAATTTCAGCATTTATGAAAGAACTTGATGAAGAGTTATGGAAATTTGGAATCACTTCAAAAACCAAACATAATGAAGTGGCACCAGGTCAACACGAAATGGCTCCGATATTTGCAACTGCGAATATCTCAACAGATCAAAATCAGTTAGTGATGGATACTTGTCAAAAGGTTGCAATGAGACATGATCTTGCATGTTTGTTACACGAAAAACCATTTGCAGGTGTTAATGGTTCAGGTAAACACAATAATTGGTCTCTTTCAACTGACACAATGAATTTATTATCACCAGGAAAAACACCACATGAAAATGCACAGTTTTTAACATTACTTGTAGCGATTATTGCAGCTGTTGATGAATATGCCCCGCTTGTAAGGTTGTCAGCAACTAATGCAGGCAATGATCATAGATTAGGAGCTAATGAAGCGCCACCAGCGATTATATCGATTTTTCTTGGTGAACAGTTAAATGATATTATTGAGCAAATCAAAGCTGGATCATTAACTTCTAGTACAAAGGAAAGAACTATGAAGCTTGGTGTTACCACATTACCTGTATTACCTAAAGATGTTACTGATAGGAATAGAACTTCTCCTTTTGCTTTTACTGGGAACCGTTTTGAATTTAGAATGCCTGGTTCGGCTCAATCGATTTCAGGTCCTTCAATTGTTCTTAATACAATAGTAGCGGAAATGATATCAAGAATTACTAAGGAACTTGAAGTAGCGGAAGATTTTGAAGAAACATTAAGTACAATATTAGAAAGAATGGTTAAGGAGCATTATAAAGTTATTTTTAATGGTGATGGATATGCAGACGACTGGGTTAAGGAAGCTGAGAAAAAGGGACTTCCAAATATTAAAACTGCACCTGAAGCAATTGCGATTTATAATGACCCTAAAAACGTTGCATTATTTGAAAAACATAAAATATTTACAAAAAATGAGTTAGAGGCACGTCAAGAAATAATGTTTGAAGAATATTCTAAAATTATTAATATAGAAGCACTTACTTCAATTGATATGGCTCAAAAAGAAATACTACCTGCTGTAATAGAATATATAACATTATTAGCAGATTCAATAAATTCAATAAAAGCAGCTGTTCCAGATGCTACGGTTACGCCACAAACTGAACTTGTTAAAAACCTTTCAGACTTATTAGCAGAGGCAACAACTCGTTTGGCAGATTTAAAAATAAAAAATACTGATACATTGGCAATAAAGGATGTTAACGCACAAGCACACGCATATAAATTTGTGGTGTTTGAAGCAATGGAAGCTTTAAGAAAACCATGTGATGAAATGGAAAAATTGGTCTCAGATGAATTTTGGCCATTCCCAACATATATAGATTTACTTTTTAGAGTCTAGATTATTTGTTATATTGCATATTTTATTACTAAAATGAGTAAAACAAAAAGAAGCCAATTAATTTGGCTTCTTTTTGCTCTCAGATTTAATATTATGCCTTAAAGACTGGCATAATATGTGGTTGACAGTGGGGGGGACCATATGGTACTATTAAGTTAATAA
>JAOZKH010000126.1 GCA_029935405.1 Vallitaleaceae bacterium
GATATGCTACAAGATTACATTCTAAGTTTCTTTCAAATAGAACATACTTATATAGACTCTCATAATCGTCACTGTATTCATTTGTAATTCCAATATCTCGGGCCCACTCTTTAAAAATCTCTAATATTTCCTCTGAATACAAGTATTCAAAGCCATATTTATCAATAATATACTTCACAAAAGAACTACTTACTTGAATTGAACTTTCCAATTCTTCTTCTGAATTAAATTCTTTCAAAAATCTGGTAAATAGTAAAGAGGAAATACTTAAAAAATTTTCTTCATTAAAGATAGTTTTAATATTCTCATTATCCAATGTAACATTGTTATAATAACTCTTTAAGCCATATGCCTGCCACAGTTTTGGAAGTTTATAAACTTCCATCAATATACTCAATTCATAATCTCCATTATCAAACAAACTCATAGGACAATATATTGTACCATTTTCACTAAAAGAGTAATCTAGATTTTCAACTAAATATATTGTTATGACTTCCTCAAAACTATACAATTTTTTTTCTAATTCATGATAATATTCATTTATAATACTATAAATTTCATTTTTTTCAATATCAGTATACAAATCATCTTCAAACACAACTGTAATTTGATTATCGCTATATATTTCAACATCAAATGTACGATCATAATTTTTGTTTCGATTGTGTACAGACACCCTTTTTTCAAATACCACATTGCTATTATTATTGAGTTCTTTATCAACATCAATTCTTAGAATTAATTTAATAAAGATGCTGCTTAAAATAACTATTATCAATAGTACTAAATATAACTTTTTCAATGTACTCCCCCTTGTATTTATATTATAATGATTATAGACTTCTACTACACCTTAACTCTTATATATATATCGTTCTTGCCAATATTTAGTACCCTCAAATCGATTATATCACATGTTTTTTTTATTATAAAGCAGTTAATATATCTATGCTCACGTTTATAATTCTAGCAAGTGAAATTCAATTCTTTCTTCAATCCCTTTGTATTTTCAGATAAAACCCCTATGTGCTCTACTATTTCGAATTTAATTCCTGCCATAAAATCCTACAATAAATAACTTCTCTTTACTCTATGGTATTAACCATTTTATTTAAAATATTTTCAACGATTTATTGATTAGCTACTTCTTTGTTAGTTTAATAACCTTAGTACCAAAGAACATTTATTAACATCGATGGTATAGGCATAAAACGAATATACAAATTCAGAATACGTAAGAATTATTTCAGTTGCTCCATCATTATTTAGGTCACATATCGAAAGTGATTCAACATCAGAAAATAGTACGTCCCAATAATAGTAATACTTTTTTTCGTGTTGTCAACAATATATTTTGCATCAGGAGTAATATTCCAAAATTCTCCAAATATCTGAATGGTATTGTTATCATCCTCATATAATGATGTCACAAAAAGCTGTTTCATTATTGATAGAACTTGTCCTTACAACAATACTATCGGCCAAATATTAGCGGGTGATAGGCAAAATAAAGGGATGTTTCACAAAAATTTCTTATATAATTTAAACAAAGAAGACTCTGTTTTTCAACAGAGTCTCTGATAAAAACTATTAATTTTTAAAATTCAAGTCCCTTGAACTCTTTTACTTTCATTGCAACTACAAATCATATCAAATCTTCACGATTTGATGTATTTGCCTTTTTCATAATATTATACACATGTTTCTTAACAGTAAGCTCTGAAATAAACAGCTTTTCTGCAATTTCTCCATTTGACAAATCCACTCTAACTAGTTCATAAACTTCACGCTCTCGCCTTGATAAACTTTCCATCCATGCGTATTTCTCCTCAGCAATATCACTAAATATCTTAACCTCTCTGTTTTTCTTAAGATCATAGCTTTCAGCAATCAAACTTAATGGAGGGTATAATACTAGACATAACAACAAAGGTTTAATATACAACGGAAACACATTATAACTAGCATCTAAATCATACTCCCTATTCAGAACTTCAAATATTGTCATACAAGTTAATAAAAAGCCAACTACCATAATTGAGCTTCTAAACCGAACTCTATAATCATCCTCTTCAGTTCCTAAAAACATCAATAAAGCTGTTGAAAGTATAATAATAACCACCGTTCTAATATCATTCAATTGAATAAACTTAAAGTCTGTAGACCAATTAATTAGCACTAAAAATAATATTGGTGCCAGAATATATTTAATTATTTTCATCATGACTCCCTATACACAATTTCTTTTTCTATAATCGTACTAACCATGGCAACACATCCACTAATTATGACTCCATATAGCGGCGTAATCATAATTATTCTTGTATATGCTACTTGTAACTCTATACTATCACTATATCGTATCACACTCGGCAACATATTTATCACACTTAGTAAACATCCAATCACAACACCCCATACAACCAATTTAAGCCCTACTTTAGCAGCCCTTAACTCTTTAGTTGTTAATTCACATTTTCTTTTTATTACAAACTTAGTCCCTCTCACTACATCACCAAAGGTGTCTGTAATAAGCAACATTGGAATAACCATAATAAGTATATACACCAAAGAAGGTGCATTTATATAACTAACCACATTATTAAACCCATTAACATAACTCATTACCACAATAAAAATCGCTATAAGGAAAGCTAGCATATACTTCCTACGACTAGGTTTTTCTTCACCTAAAAGACTTTTCCAAAATATCATATCATCCACAATACTTATCAGCAACCCATAAAAAATCGGTAACCATATTTGTACTTCTAACATATCTGTCCCACCAGTTTGTGTAAACCCTAAAACTAGAGTCCAGATGACTCCAAATAATATGAAACTCAAAGAAGCATATCGACGATATTTTTCATTCTTAACTAACCGCAAATAGATTGCACGAATAATCGTACCAAACATCAGTGGCGCAATAAATAGCGAAAGATCCATATAATGTTCTATATTACCACGGTAGCTCATACCAAAGACTAAAAAAAGAAATACTATCTTACCAATAATTATTTTTTTCATACAAAAATCTCCTTTATTATCCAATCACGTTTTCTAATTTTAGCCTATCATTTTTATTCCAATCACGCGATAGTAAAAAGGTAGTAAAAAAGTAGTAAAACTTCCAAAAACGGACTATACCCCCATCAACAATACACAATACTATTCATATAAAGGTAGGTCTTACTTAGTTAATAATATCTAGTTCATCTTCTGACCAAGAAACCTCCCCAATAAGAACTTCTATCCCCATTAATTTCGCACTATTTTTCATTGCATCCACTGAAAATAAAGCAACTTGTTGAACACCTTCTTCTACATAAATAACATAAAAACGATCTCTATTACTATTAACTACAATATGACTAAGATTTACTTCATCATTTACAGAAAAGTCACTAACAGATATCGTATTTCCTCTACTAGGAGTGGTATAATCAAATACCTGTAATCCTTTTTTTAGCCATTTACCGTCATTATATTCTGGATTTGCACAAACAATAAATCTTCCTTGATCAAGTTCAATTATTTCTTCCTCATAAATATGACCTTCATTAATATTCCACCTTATATTCTCTTTCATTCTATTTATTACTTGGTTATTATCGTATACATTACTATTTTCTCGAAGATCTAGAGTCATCCATTCCTGAGGATCAGGTACCCACATTTTACTTTCTTCATCCAATTTATTTAATACTATTCTATAAACTAATTGATCATCTTTCACTTCGTAATCAACTCTTCTCTCAGCATTTATTTTATGTTCTAATCTATTATTCTTAAGATCATTCAAATATAAATTGCTCCCATACTCTGTTGATTTATAAACTATCATATAGTCAAAAGCTAATAAATCTACATCATCTGTATATCTCTCATCTTTATTATATACTACTGAATTGCCAGGCCCATCTACACCTTCGTATACGATAAGCTCATTACCGATGGCGTTGATATACACCCCATATGAAAATAATCTAATGATTTCTTGTTCTTTAGTTTCAGCTATATATTCTATAACTGAACCTCCAAAAGTATAGAAAACTCTATTCTCATTTGATACAGTAATGTCTCTACATTCAAAGCTGTCTATAATTTCTAAGGTACTAATATTATATACATTCATAAGCTCATTATCTCTAGCATATAAATATTGATCATCAACAGTAAAGTTACTTCCATCACTACTAATATCTAACATCTCCAAGGTGTTAGATAATTCTAAATCATCCATAGAAAAGATTAATAATTCGCTCTCATCAGTAAGTCCAACAATATAATTACCTGACATTCTAATCTCTTTAATTTCAACCTCACTGTTTAAGATAACTAATTCTTCTTTTTCAAAATCATAAAAATATAATCCAATATCCTCATTAAAACTATTAAACACTATTCCATAATCTGATTTTGCATATTTTAAAATTGATGTCTCAACAATTGGTATTAATACTCCATCCGACGAAATTCTATTTAAGTGTCGTTTTTTACTGTCAATTACGTAATATTTATCATCATAGTTAATACTATCTACTATATTAAAAATATTATCATTCATCTCAACTCGAATATATTCAGTCTTTTGAAATACAACTCCACCTTCACTATCATCTAGACCATATACTTCTTCATGATATTCATCAAATACATATACCTTATTTTCCCATTCACCCATGGACCAGTGAATTACAGCTAAATTAATTGGTATATCCGTATTGTCTTCTGTTAAAATATCAATACTAGGTACTTCTTCAACGGTAGCTCCGTTATTTTCATTTTTTTCTGTACTCTCATCTATAATTTCATTATTATCCATTTCTATACTTACAACTTCATCACTTGAACTTTGATTCTGACACCCAGTTAAAATCATAGTTCCAAAAACCATTATTACGATTAATATCTTCGTGTGATTATAATGCTGATTATTACTTTTATTCAATTTGTTACCTCCCAGTTCCTTTTATATGGTTTAATACTTTCTCATAAGACTTACCTTTTTTTAAAAAATTATTACCTGGTATATTAGCCTCCTAGATGAAATAACTTCTTGTATATTGTAGTATAAATCGTAGATTCAAAGTAAAGAGAAGACTAGTCAATCGTCTTTTTTAGTAATCTTGCTTTTTCAGTGGATGACAGGAATCGAACCTGCACACCGTAAAGTACTAAATCCTAAGTCTAGCAAAGACAATTTTTTTGTAGTTCATTACCGTTTAGAGAACTTCAGAATCGCCCTATTTTAGGGGCTCTACTGAGTTTATCAGTTTAGTCTAGTCTAGTCTAGTAGTATTCAATGTAGTTCGGTTTTTGTGTGAACGATGTGTGCAAGATAGATTATTAATCTTGATGTATGTATACATCCTAAACATTTTTATACTAAGTGATTTAACTAAGCTACACCAGATAAATATGTAGATTAAATAACTACACTTAAATAGCACTGATACTTATTACATTATTAAATAAACCTTTCGTTGTTTAAGGAACGAGACGAGATTCGAATGAACCACATACACTAGAACCCTTATAGAAAGGAGTGTTCCATCACATCATTTTTATAGGGACTCACATACGGACTCAAAATATGTTGTATATAGGTAACTAATTTGGAGTAATGTTTATCAAGAAAAGAACTCTGGCTACTTCATAGTTGTTAATATAGTATTAACAGCCCAATCCAAGTTTCTCTATCCAACTTCAAAATATTTGTTCTTATAGTCTAATCTCCAACTTCTTCCTCTAATAACATCAAAACCTAATAAACCATTGATGTCATCTCTCGATGTTGGAAATAATTCTCGATTTATTGCCTCAATATCTTTTATGCGAACCACCGTCTTCCCTATGGAAATTATAAAACTCTCAACCACCCTTACTGATTCTATCCCTATACCATCAATTCCCATAATTGATGAACCCATCTCATTTGCACCTTTGAACTTGCTATACATTCTTGCACCGATTGTACTTTCCGTATTTCCTGTATCTAAACCAAAGAAATAGTTTTTTTCATTAAACATAATACGAATTATTGGCATATTATCCCATGGTTCCATAATATTATTTGTGTTTTTCTCTATCTTTGGTATTCCAAACGATAAAGAATGATCATTAATATCAAACTTCCAATTAAATTGACTAATCACATCCCAGCCTAGTAGTCCTGCAATCGTAACTACCCCACCGCTTTCACCCAAATCAAACTTAAATGAATCATCATTAAATACAGTAACATCAAGACCATGAATAATTGTATTCCCTACAGCCATTTCTGGAATAATGGCTGTCTCACCACGAATAATCTTTCCATTATTTCCTCCGCCTCTTATCTCTTTATTGAGGAATTCTGCATTTATCATTTTGGCGGTACTTCGGCTAATTGTTGTCCTTGTTGCTCCTGAATCAAATATTAACATAATCGTTTCTGCATTAACTTTTACCTTTATAAATATTAGGTCCAATAGTATATTATTGCTTATTTCAGCAATTTCTTCACTTGCATACTTGATTTTCATTTTTAGTCCCCCATATAATCTTCTTTACCTAATCTTAATCTCCAGAGTAGAAGTTACTAACAGATGATATGTTTCTTCTCCTACAGTTAGTCTCCCTTTTATTGTGGTAATCAAATACACTTTCCCTATTCTTTAGCATTAAAATACATCTCCTTGTCTATATGGTATCATAGTTAAACAGGTGTCACTAAGTGAATACTGTATCATAATTCATTCAATTCGATATATCATCACAATTTCAAATTTCAAGTTATCGGGCTGATTAATATCAATAAAAGTTTAATGTTTCTTTAAG
>JAOZKH010000127.1:0-3687 GCA_029935405.1 Vallitaleaceae bacterium
AGGCGGAGCAAATAGAATTGAGTTATGTAGCAATCTTATTATCGGTGGTACTAGCCCTTCATTAGCTTTGTTTCAAGAGGTGCATGGTGCAACTGACATAAAGATACATGTTTTACTAAGACCTAGAGCAGGTGATTTTTGTTATAGTGACTTTGAGTTTAATATTATAAAAAAAGAAATTCTAATATTCAAAAAAGCTGGTGCTGATGGTATCGTAATCGGAATCTTGAAGCCTGACGGTACAATGAATAAAAGTAGAATGAAAGAACTAATGAAGTGTGCCGGTGATATGCATGTAACTCTTCACCGAGCTTTTGATATGTGTGCTGATCCTTATGCGACCTTAGAACTTGCAAAAGAAATAGGTATTCATACCATACTTACATCAGGACAGGAAAATCATATTCAAGATGGTTTAAAGTTGGTAAAAGAATTAGTTCAATTAAGTGCAGATGATATCAATATTTTAGTTGGTAGCGGGGTAAGTGGTGATAATACTTGGACCATCTATAACGAGACTAAAGCCACATGCTATCATCTATCAGGTAAAGAAATAATAGAAAGTAAAATGGAATATCGTAAAGAAAAAGTAAGTATGGGCTTAGACGGACTAAATGAATATCAAATACTTAGAACGAATCAAAAAAAAATTGAAGCTGTTCACCGTATTTTATCAAAGTACTTAGTTTGAAAAGAGGGTTCTTCTAACATGATAATGAAATTGATTTAAATGACCAGATAGTTACTTTATCTTTGGTCTTTTTTATTTTATGATAAAAAGTTGTTGACAAATATTCAATACGAGAACATACTGTGTATACAGAACATGCACAGTATGCACAATCACCTATGAGAATAGTATATAGTTGTATACATTAGAGAATAGTAAGCAGTAACATACGAAAGGAAATAAATATGAATGCTTTGGAAGTTAAAGGATTAAACAAATCCTATGAAAAGTTTCACCTAAAAGATGTGAATATTACGTTGGAGTTAGGATATATCATGGGTTTTATAGGAAGTAATGGAGCTGGAAAAACTACGACATTAAAATCGATACTAAATATGGTTCATGTTGAAAGTGGTGATATCAGTATCTTGGGACAGAATTTCATCGAACATGAAGTAGAGTTGAAACAGAATATCGGTTATGCTTTTGGTGGTACCGATTTTTACACAAAAAAGAAAATTAAAAATATCACGAAGATTGTTAAGCGTTTCTTCGAAAATTGGGATGACAATGTATACGAACAATATCTTAAAAAATTTAAATTGGATCCGGATAAAAAAGTCAGTGAGTTATCAGAGGGTATGAAAGTGAAATATTCTTTGGCATTGGCATTGTCTCACGATGCAAAACTTTTATTACTTGATGAACCGACCAGTGGATTGGACCCTGTTGCTAGAGATGGACTGCTAGAATTGTTTCAGGAACTTGTTGAAGATGGTACCCGCAGTATTCTTTTTTCGACACACATTACAACGGATCTAGAAAAATGCGCAGATTATATCACTTATATTAATAATGGAAGGATTATTGATTCGATAACGAAAGATGATTTCATTGGTAAATTTTACCTGTTGCAGGGACCTAAAGACAAAGTAAAATTGCTAGAAAGCAGTATGATAGCGTTTAAAACGAATGCGTTTGGATTTACGGGGCTTATTGAAAGAAATAGATTTAAAGAAATAGAAGGTGTTGAATATGCTGCTCCTTCACTTGAAGAAATTATGATTTATTATGCTATGAAGGAGGATCAAAATGCTGAATTTACTATATAAAGATTTGCGCTTAGCGATTAATCCGTTATTTTTTATCTTACCACTGTTTACAGGGGCATTGATGCTCATACCGGGCTGGTTGTATTTTATCGTTTTGTTGTATTTTTGTTTCATTATGCTACCTAATGTACTTGGAGGATTCAAAGCTCAGAATGACTTGATGTTTTCAATTATGCTTCCTGTCAGAAAAAAGGATATTGTTGCTGCAAGAATCCTCTCCTTCATGACATACGAATTAATTTATGTTATCATAGCTGTAGTATTTGCAGCTATTAATCTTAGACTATATAATGATTGGCCAATGTTTTTTTTAAGTCCTAATATTGCTTTCTTCGGGTTGATATTCATCATGTTTGGCTTGGTCAATATCACTTTATTTCCAATTTATTTTAAAACAGCTTACAACTATGGGTGGGCAGCGATTATGGCGAATATTATGGGTGTTTGTTTTGCAGTTGGAATGGAGATTCTAGCTTTAAAGGTGGAGAAATTCTATGTATTCATGCACTTGTGGAATCCAACAGATATCATTTATCATTGGATATTGTTAATTATTGGTATCGTATTTTTCATCATCACCGCTTGGATTGCATATTTGATTTCAATAAAACGTTTTGAGAAGGTAGACATTTAATGAATATAATCATTTCTAATACATCGGACAAACCAATATACCAACAGTTGTTTGAACAGATTAGTGGGCAGATCATCAAAGGTGAACTGCCAAGTAACTACAGTCTGCCGGCAATCCGAACAGCTGCGAAGGAACTTCGAATCAGTATTATTACTGTCAAGAAAGCTTGGGAAGAGTTGGAACGTCATGGATTTATCTATACTATGGCGGGAAAAGGTTGCTTTGTTGCCGATTTGAGTAAAGGTGAGGTGACTTCGCTAAGGAATGAGATGGTCAATGAAAAGATGGAAAAGGATATGGAATATTATAAGGAACTTGGGCTAGAGCTTAATGAGATTGTGGATCTAATAAAAAAACACTATTAAGTAAGTCTAGTTCCGCAAGGTCCTAGATTTATTTAATAGTGTTTTTGTCAAATTCAAAAAATATGAGTACAAATTTATTCTTACCAAAATTTCACAATTACGTTACCAACTTTGTGTCCTTGATCAACATAAACATGGGCCTTTTTTATATCTTCAAGGTTATATACTTTGTCAATGATACTTTTTAATTTTCCATTATCTGCCAATTTAGCTAAATATTTAAAATCAACTACTTTATCCTTTGGTTTGCGAAGACCTGTTGCTGAAAACATAGCTTTTTTTGGAAAAAGCCCGTTAAATATACTTCTAATGAGAAGTCCTAATGATGGTATAGTACTCATATATATACCATTGTTAGTTAATGCACTTTTTGATTTTTTAAAACTACTTTTGCCAACAGTATCAAAGATAATATCATATTTTGCAACATATTTAGTAAAATCTTCTTTTGTATAGTCAATGGAAAAGTCAGCACCAAGATTTTCAACTAGAGAAATGTTCTTGGTACTACAAACCGCTGTAACGGTAGCATCCATAAGTTTTGCTAATTGAATTGCATAAGAACCAATTGAACCTGAGCCGCCATTGATTAAAATATGTTGACCTGATTTTAATTTTCCTGTTTCTAATAAAAATGGATATGCAGTAATAGCACCATCTGCAATTGAAGAGGCGTCTTCGAAACTTACATTCTCTGGTAAGTTAACAATTGCTTCGTTTTGATTGATAACTGTGTATTGAGCATGTGCGCCCATTGACGGTCCGGTTGTACCATAAATTCGTTGCCCTATATTGAAGCCTTTAACATTTTTTCCAATTGCTGCAATTTTACCGGCAAGCATATCACCGGGTATGTTTTTAGGTTTAAAGAATCCACCGAAAAACCTCGTGACAAATGGGCTTGCA
>JAOZKH010000127.1:3787-6820 GCA_029935405.1 Vallitaleaceae bacterium
CAACTTCTGGTGTTCCGTATTTGATATATTGAATTGCTTTCATTTTAAATCCTTTCGTATTGTTTGATTTGTCTTACAGATACTAATGCCATGTTTAAGTTTCTTGTTTTGGTAAGTATGCCAAATAATTCGGCTTGATCTTGTATGTTACCAGATAATAAGGTGGTTCCGTTTTTATAATGACAAGGTTTCATTGGGTAAAAGTAGTCAGTCATCGAATCTTTTAGAAAACCTTCAAGAATGATTTGATATAACATACTAACACGCTCCTTATGTCTTTTTTTACTTCTCCTTAATATATTTTGATCATAACAAAAAAAGTATGCAATTAGTAGATACTTTAGTATGGTAATATATATTAAAAGTATGATGATGAGTATTATTGAATCATGAAAGAAGTCCTAATATTCTGGCTTTTGCAACAGCTTCAGTTCTTCTTTTGACGTTGAGTTTATCAAAGATTTCACGATTATAGCCCTTGACTGTACTAAGTGCAAGGAAAAGTTCATCACAAATATCTTGATTAGAATAACCATTTGATAGTAAAGTTAATATTTGGAGTTCTCGTTGACTCAGTGGTTCTACAAGTTGTAGATTTGCGTTAGTGATAGTATCAGAAGCTTGTTTGTTGCCTATTAGATAAGGGTGCAAAAATTCAGGTATATCTTTATCATCGATTATACTTTTCAATTCGTCACTAAATTTTATAAAGGGTAAAACATAATTTTCAACAGATGCTAAGTCAATTGCTTCACTAATCATTTCTTTTGAAGTAGTTAATAAAGAACCTTTTAGAATCAGCAAATCAATTTGACTTCTGATACGATTTTGTTTTTGTGCTTTTTCAAGCAAAATATCTAGTGTCTTAATAGCTTCCTCATAATTACCACTTGCATTCATAATTTCGATATTAATCATTTGATCCATTTCAAAAAACATAGGATTATCATCTAAGTAAGATTTACAGGTTATCATATCACCAAGTTTATAATAGGCGTATGCAATGATAGAATCAAGAGACACATATTCTGGAATCGGATTTATATAATAGTTAGCTTTAGCAGATTCAAAGGAAATAATAGCTTTTTTGAACTTAGCTTGTTGCATAAGAAGGAGTCCGTTCATTATGCTGCTTTTATATTCGAAATCAGGTAATGAGTAAGAAGTGCCTTTTTCTAAACTTATTGATAAGGCTTCAAAAGCCTGATCAAATTCACCGTGAAAGTAATGGATTTTACTTTGACTTAAATAAAGACTAGCGAGTGAAAGAGGGAGTTTACATTCTTCTATAGTTAAATTTATTGCTTCACGGATTGTTTTATTGGCTTTTGAAAACTGACCTTGTTCGATTAAAAGCTCGCTAATCATTAAATAAAATGATCCTGAAGAAAGTGGACTATTTGCTTTTAGAATATCAATTAATCCTCTCTGAATATCATCAAGAGCACAGGTGAGATTTCCACTTCCCCAATTCGAAAAGCCTAAAAGCATATAAAGAACACCTTTTCTAAGAAATTCTGTATCAGGTAATTGAGATAAGGCAGTGTTTGCATATTTTAGAATACCTGGTAAATCACCGGTTATTGCAGCTAAATATGCACGAGCTGAAGCAATGGATGCAGATAGAAGGTTAAATTCATGTTGATCGTATATATGATATAATGCAGGATTATTATCCATATCTATTAGAATATTTTCTGCAATATGTAACCATTTTATTGCTTTTTCAATATTTCCTGTATCTAGTAATGCCCAGCCATAACCAGTTGCAAGAACAGGTCTTTTTTTTATTAATTCATCAGGTAATTTTTTTACAAGTTTTAGCCAAGATCCACCTTGGAGACTTTGGTCCATTTGTCGCCAAATTCCTTCGATTAAATCTGCTGCGATTTTATAATGATTTCCTTTTAACGCATGGCTAACAGCGCTCATTATGTTATCATCTGAAATAAACCAATGACAGGCTTTTAAATGAAGTTCTTGAATATCTATATCAGAGGCTGTTAGTTTTTGATATAATAAATCCTTGAATAAATGATGGTATCTGTACCACTTTCTGTGGTTATCTAACGGAATGATGAAATTATTTGATTGAGATAGTGATTGAATCAATTTTTGAGAAACAAATGTATCTGTCAAAAGAAAAGCATCACATAAAGAGCCACAAAATTCATTTAAAATAGAGGTAGAGAGTAAAAAGGTTTGGATTTCGGCTGATTGTTTTTGAAGAACTTCTTCTAATAAGTAGTCCATTATATAATAATGACTTCCTGAAAATTCAGATATAAATTCATCAGTATCACTTCGATCTTTTAATGATAAAGCGGCTAGTTGAAGTCCTGCAATCCAACCTTCAGTACGAAGGTTAAGTTGATGAACTTGCTTAGGTAAAATACTTACAGACATAGTATCGTTAAAGAAATCTAAAGCTTCGTCATCATTAAACCGTAAATCTTTCATTCGAATTTCTTGTAATTGATTAGAAACACGAATTTTTGCAAGTGAAAGTGGTGGATCCTCTCTGGTGATTAAGATAATCTGTATATGCGATGGCAGATAACTGATTAGCAAATTCATCATCTGGTGTATATCATGAGAGTTGATATAATGAAAGTCATCAAAAACCATGATGAGTTCATTGTCGGTTTCTAATAACATATTAACTAAAGATTTGACAATTCCCTGACTACCAATTGATTGTATTGCTTCTAGTAATGAAGATAGATTGTATGGTTCATAACAGGAATGTCTGTTAAGTCCCTCTATTAGATAAGATAAAAACTGAAATGAATCATTATCAGATTCATCAAGACCATACCAAAAAGATGGACGTTCTAAATGAGATAACCAATTAGATATAATCGTTGATTTACCTGAGCCTGCTGCTGATGAAACCAATATAAGGTTTTTATGAGTTGAATCAACTAGTAGATTATTTATATGTTCCCGATTAATTAATGTTGAATTAATTGGTGGTATTTCTAGTTTGGTTTGAAATAGCTTCATAGTTATCCTCCTATATATAGATTAACC
>JAOZKH010000128.1 GCA_029935405.1 Vallitaleaceae bacterium
CTTTTACACAAATTTGATTATAAGCATCAAACATTGCTGTAATTAATGACAATAATAAAGTTTTTACTTCATTCAGACTATATTTATCAAACTTTATTAACTCAAAGTATAACTTCAAATAGTCTTTTAATTGATCAGCTTTATTAACTCTCATTGCTGCAATCATTTTTTCTATATAATTTTTTAGTTTACTATTATTACAAGATTTACCTGGTTCAATGTCAGATTTAACTATAACATGATCATTCCCCTCAAGTACTGTATATTCAATTGCTGACAATGCCTCCTTATACGCTAATTTTAAGTCTCCAACGCTTGAATAAACATCGCTTAATCCTGCTGTTAGCGGTATTTCATAAATTCTTTTTATTGAATGTAGTGCTTTTGTTAATGCATTATAACTTTTTATTTCAAATTCTTGCATACTACTAGATGTAAATACAATAGTTATTCTACCTTGTTTTCCTAATAATACTTTTATATGCTTTTCTTTTTCAAAAATCTCTTTACAAATATTATAAATGGCAAACTGTAATAGCGAATAATCATCTTGCCACACCCCTTGACTTATTTTTTCTTTACCAATAACTTCTAATACTCCAACCCTATAATAAGGTGCTTCTAAGTCATAAGACAAATTTTCGCACGCCTGAGCTATTCGTTTCCTTGGTATAAAACCTTCAATAATATCATAGAGAAGTTTGTCACGTAATAATTCAATATTACGTTCATATTCTTTCTCTAATTTATGCAAATTCTGCATAGCTTTAATTTCATCGTCAAGAGCATTTTTCATCTCCTTTAGCACAATGAGTAGTTCCTCTTTTGTAATTGGTTTCAATAAATATTTACTTGCCTCTAAGTCAACAGCTTCTTTTGCGTATTCAAATTCATCATAACCTGTTAGAAAAATAACTTTACAATATCTATTAGTTTCTCTTACACGTCTAATAAGTTCCATGCCATTTATAAAAGGCATATAAATATCTGTAATTATTAAATCGATTTGGTGTTCCTCAAGATAATCAAGGGCTTCTTGTCCATCACCTGCTGCATACGCTACATCTAATCCAACACTAGCCCAATCTATACTTTCAATAATTGTGTTTCGTACTGGTGCTTCATCTTCTACGATAAGTACTTTGTACATAGTCATCACTCCTTACTATTCAACATAACATCTACTTAGAATTATGTCAAAGACAAAATTTGTATCAACATTATCCCTATTACATGCATATTTCTGCTATTATATACATACGAGGTGAACTATGGCTAAGAAGAAATTTTATGCAGTAAGAATAGGTAAAAAAGTCGGCGTATATAAGACTTGGGCAGAATGTCAAGAACAAACTAAGGGCGTATCAGGAGCATCTTTTAAGTCTTTTGCTACAATGAAAGAAGCGACCACGTTCATAAATCCATTATCAACACATAGTATTGAAAATGAAGCTAATGTTTCAATTATAGATATATTCATAGATGGCAGTTTTGAAAAATCACTAGAACGTTATTCCTTTGGATTGGTGGTAGATAATGCTGAGAGAGCCACATGTAATAAGAGTTTTGATGATGCTCGCTTTTTATCAAACAGAAATGTTAGCGGCGAACTATTTGGAGCAATGTATGCCTTTAAATGGATTATCGCAAATAAGGTTAAGAATACCTTATATCGAATCAATTATGACTATGAAGGAATTGAAAAATGGGCAACCTCTCAGTGGAAAACTAATAAAGCACTTACAAAATGTTACAGTATTATTAGTAAACAAGCTATGGAATTAGCTGATATTAAATTTAATAAAGTACCTGCACATTCAGGTGTAAAGCTTAATGAAGTTGTGGATCAATTGGCAAAAGACGCACTTTCATATGAAGTTTCAACAATTGATCTAGGATTTATTAACTTTGAACATGTATATGATGAGGTTATGGACACAATGTTAAGGGATTAAGTAACAAATTAAATTTGTTATTTAATCCTTTTTCTTATATAATTAAAGCAATGAGTGTTATTAAATTGCAAACTTTACAAAATATTATGTCAACTCAAATTTTGCAGTAATTTGTAACAACTCAGTAACAGCTCCATCAGAACTTTGAATTCTGATACCGGTAGCAATACACAGGTAACTAACTTATAGTACAGAGGAGGATAAATATGAAAATTTCTACAAAAATTGGCGGATTAATGCTAATTATTATTATCATTGCTGGTGGATTAATGATTTTTACATTATATTCACTAAATCAAATTGCGCTCACTACTGATGAATACACAAACAAGAACAAACCTACAATGAATACATCTATGTTACTAGAGAAAAATATCATTCAAGTACAGCAGTGGCTTACTGATATCTCAGCAACCCGCGGAATGCCTGGATTTGATGATGGATTTGACGAAGCAAGTATTTATTACGAAGCGGCAAAGGCTAATATCGAAACTTTAAGAGAACTAGGAGCAGATAAAAAAACTATTGATGATATTGCTATTAGCTTAGATGAGTTTTACGAAGTAGGAATACTTATGGCAGAAACCTATATTAATGAGGGAACAGATGCAGGTAATATATATATGGAAAAATTCGACCCCTACGCTGCAACAATGGGAGAGAAGTTGACATTACTTTCAGAGCAAGCTGACCAAGAAGCTACTGAAGGAAATAACCAAATGATATTAAAAATAGATGATTTAGCTTCGAAATCTATTATATTATTTAGTGTTATGATATTAATAAATATTTTTGCACTTATTGCAATTCGTGTGTTACTTAGTGGATTAAAGCAAGTTGTTAAAAACGCTGAAATAATAGCTAGTAATAATTTATCAAGCAATATTAACAATAAACAAATTTCTAGAAAAGATGAAGTCGGGGAGCTTAATAAAGCTTTTGCAAAAATGGCTAATAATTTAAAGAATCTTGTTGTTACTATTCAAAAAGATGCTAATAATCTAAATACTACTAGCGAAGAACTTGCCACAATGACCGACCAATCAAGTACTCAAATAGCAAGCATAAGTCTTTCTGCTCAAGAAATTGCTGCCGCTATGGAAGAAACGAGTGCAGGAATTGAAGAAGTAAGCGCTTCAGGTAGTCAAATTAATGATATTTCTAGTAATTTACTTAAAGAATCTAAACTCGGGTTAGATAATGCTGATGCAATTTCTTCAAAGGCAAATGCAATAAAGGTTGATGCTGAAAATTCTAAAATAGAAGCAGCAAAAATGTATCAATCCAAAAAAACAGATATTTCAACAGCTGTCAAAAAAGGTGAAGTGGTTAGTGAAATAAAAGTTATGTCTGAATCAATACAAGCTATTGCCCAACAAACAAACCTATTAGCACTTAACGCAGCAATTGAGGCGGCAAGAGCTGGTGAACAAGGAAAAGGTTTTGCTGTTGTAGCCGACGAGGTACGAAAGTTAGCAGAAGAATCAACTAAAACAACAATGATTATAGATGAATTAATTACAGATGTGGAAGCTGCATTTTCTGATCTTTCAAATAGCTCAGAAAATATATTAGAATTTATTGATCTTAAGATATTTAAAGATTATGACAAGCTAATCGATGCAGGGGTACAGTATGCTAAAGATGCAGAAACCACAAAAATACAGATGAATCAGTTTTATGATAACTCAACAAATATTAATGAAGTTATTTCAGAAGTTAATGATGCAATTGCTTCTATTGCAAGTGCTATTGAAGAAGTAACTGCAAGTTCATTAGAAATCGCAAACAATGTAGGAGTGGTATCAGAAGCAATTAACGAAGTTTCAAATGTTGCAAACTCACAGTCAAAAGTGTCAGAAAATTTGAATGTACAAGTTGGAGTTTTCCAAGTATAAACACACATAATGTTAAGGGATTAATCTACTTATGGTACAAGTAGATTAATCCCTTCTTTTTGAATATAAACTTCTACATGATCACTTAATTCAACTTCTCCATCTATATTAAGTGGCAAAGGTTTTTTACTGCTTATTGTTATTTTTTTTCCGCGAATGGTTTTGATTTCTTTAAGAGTCTCATGTTTACCTTTCATAAATTTGGGTAATAGTATGGGTACACGCCTTCTTGGAATTTTATCTACAATACAAAACTCAAATAAGCCATCATCTAGTTCTGCTTTTGGTGCTGCTTTCATTCCACCGCCGTAGTACTTTCCATTAGCCATAATTATAAAAAGTGCTTTTTTGTCATAAGTTTCTTTACCATCAATACTAACTTTTACACTGTAAGCTTTCAACTTCATTATTGTAGCAAAAACACTAATCAAATATGCTAATCCACCATTTATTAATGGTATTTTCTTATATTTCTTAGCGCCTACTACAATCTCTGCATCAAAACCAATGGATGATATATTAATAAAACTTCTTCCATTAATATAACCTACATCAATAGTCTTAGTTTTCTGTTTTTTATATTTTTCAAGTAAACTAACAGGATTTTTTATGGTTGTAAAGCTTTTAATAAAATCGTTTCCTGATCCGCAAGGAACTGATGCTATAAATGTATCTTTAGCAAATTTTGATAATAGTACTCCATTAACAACTTCATTTAGGGTACCGTCTCCACCTACAGAATAAATGATAGTATCAGGACTTGCATAAGTTTTTGCTAACTCTGTCGCATGATTTGCATATTCTGTTTTTATTATCACTGCATTTAAAAAATTTTCTTCTATATATCCAATTAATTCAGATGCCTTTTTCTTACCAGCCTCTGGATTAATAATAAAAACATGCTTTTTCATATTATGCCACTACTCTCCATAGATTTTATAGTATAACAAATGATTAAGGTGGCAAAACTTCATAGTGTAGAATTAGAGAAACATAGTTTTAACACCTTAATCACAATTTTAACTATTTAATATGTAAATTTTCCAACTACATCATCTAGATGTTTTGATAATTCCACTAATTCCTTGTTTTTAGAATTGATTTCAATCATAGATGCTAAAAACTCTTCTGAAAATGCTGCGACTTCTTCAGTAGCAGCTGCAGTTTCCTCTGAAACCGCTGCAATATTGCTTATTTCATTAGTTGATTTATTCTTATTCTCATCAAGGTTACTACATCTACTTTCAAGAGAATGAATATTTTCGATGATAAGCTGCAATATTTTTTGAATTTCTTCAAAGTCTTGTCGTGTTGTATCAACAGAAATTGATTGCTCTTTAGAGATTTCAAGTACTTGTACCTTAAGATTACTTACTGTATTAACTGCTTCAATAACTTCACTAACCACTGTATTAATCGATTCTATTGAGTTTGAAGATTGTTCCGCTAACACTCCAACTTCTTTAGCTACTACAGCAAATCCTGTTCCATGTTCACCAGCTCTAGCAGCTTCAATAGATGCATTCAGTGCTAATAAATTAGTTTGTTGTGCAATCTTAGCAATTACATTTGTTACTTCCTTAATATTCTCTGCTTTTACTGAAAGTGATTCTATTTCATCACCTATATCACTAATCGCCTTATAACTTAAATTATTTTGCTCACTAAGGTAAGTGACATTTTCATTCGATTTTTTACTTATTTCAACTGTCTCAAGAGATAAATTTTCCATATCTTTTGAAAGTGTATAAATACCTGTGATTTCTTCACCTAACTCTACAAGATTATGAGCTGTACTAGTTGCATGAATTGCTTGTTCTGTAGCTCCTTCAGCGATTTCATTACTAACATTACTCATTTTCTCTGTATTTTCCTGGGCAACATCCGTTATTTCATCAAGTTTGACCGTTGCTTCCGTAACTACTTCACTTGTACTGCCAATATCTTCAATAATAACTCTAACGCTTTCAACAAACTTATTAAAGTATTTTGTCAAATCACCAATTTCATCTTTATTTTTGACTTGAATACTTGTTGTTAAATCTCCTTCTCCACCTGCTATTTCACTCATACTATTATTCACTTTAATTATTGGTTTAATAATATGTTTACCAACATGAAGCGTTGAAAATACAAATACAATTAAACCTAATATAAGTAGTACTAAATTGATTTGCTTTACTAGAGATATTTTATCATCATAGCTGTTTTGATACATTACAACAATTTCATTAATACTATTCTTTAACCCTAATGAATTATCAATTAAATAATCTACAGATTCTATACTATTATTAGCCAATAAATTCTCTGCCTCGCTGACATATCTATCAATTTGTGGTTGAAGTTCATTGATTTTTTCAACTATATTTTCTTCTTTTGTCGCCTTTAATGAGCGAGATTCATCACCATTAACCAAAGCACTCATAATGCTTTTATAATCAATAATTCCATTTTCTAATGTTTCAATAGAATCTGATACATCTTCTCCATTTTCAGTGCCCATATATACATCCTGAGCATAGTTAGATATTAACATTGTTCTCATTCGTTGACTACCTGCATAATTAATTGCAGCACCATCATTAGCCATATTTCCAAACATAATAAATGTACTTATAATAGCCACAATAAATGGAACAAATAACAAACCAAATATAACCATTAACCTTTGTCTCAAACTAAATTTCATATTATTCACCTCTAATAGTATAACTATTCTTTCTATTTATGTAGTTACATTATACCAAATCACTAACATTATAGCTAGGACTTTCCTGTATTATAGCAATTTCCACATCACAATTATCATCTTTTGACTACCTATAATCTCAAAAAAGGACCGTCTCACTAATTAAGTTAGTAAGGCAGCCCCTTGGAAATTTATTTTAATTATTTAGCTATTAATTAATAATTATCTTCTCTTACGTATCTTAACTCCAAGACC
>JAOZKH010000129.1 GCA_029935405.1 Vallitaleaceae bacterium
GGTGCAAATTCTGGCGAAGTAGTTGCGCACATTGCTTCTGACAATGTAGCTGGTGGTGTTATGGCCGGTGAATATATTGCTGAATTATTAGGTGGTAGTGGAAAAGTTGTAGAACTTGAAGGTATCGCTGGAACTAGTGCTGCTAGAGATCGTGGCCAAGGATTTAACGATGCAATGGCAGCTACTGATATTGAAGTTGTAGCTAATCAAGTTGCTGACTTTGATAGAACAAAAGGTTTATCAGTAATGGAGAATATTCTCCAAGCTCAACCTGAAATTGATGCAGTTTTTGCTCATAACGACGAAATGGCTCTTGGCGCATTAACTGCTATTCAGTCAGCTGGTAAAAATATTTTAGTTGTTGGGTTTGATGCAACAGACGATGCAGTAAAAGCTGTAGAATCTGGTGAAATGGCTGCAACTGTAGCTCAACAACCTCGTTTAATCGGTGGTTTAGGATTAATTAATGCTGTAGCTATAATTAATGGCAAAAGTGTTGATGCTCAGATTCCTGTAGCCTTAAAACTTGTTTCATCTGATGCACCTATGGTTGAAGAACCTGCCCCTACTGAAGGTGGGACACTTGGTTTAGTCGTTTCTACTCTTAACAATCCTTTCTTTGTTACATTAAAAGAAGGCGCTATGGAAAAAGCTGACGAATTAGGTTTTGACCTTGTTGTTTTAGATTCACAAAACGACCCTGCTAAAGAATTAGCAAATGTAGAAGATTTATTAACACAAGAAGTTGATGTTATTATGATTAATCCTACTGACTCAGATGCAGTTGTTAATGCTATTCGTATGATTAATGATAAAGGCATTCCTGTTATCACTCTTGATAGAGGCGCTAACGCTGGTGATGTAGCAACTCATATCGCTTCTGATAATGTAGCAGGTGGTATTATGGCAGGAGAATATATTGTCGAACTTCTTGGTGGAACTGGTAACGTTGTAGAACTTGAAGGTATTGCTGGAACTAGTGCTGCTAGAGATCGTGGTCAAGGCTTTAACACTGCAATTGACGCTTCTAATGTAGAAGTAGTTGCTAATCAAGTTGCTGACTTTGATAGAACAAAAGGTTTATCAGTAATGGAGAACATTCTTCAAGCACAACCTGAAATCGACGCAGTTTTTGCTCATAACGACGAAATGGCTCTTGGAGCAATAAAAGCAATCGAAGCTGCTGGAAGAGATATTCTAGTTGTTGGTTTTGATGCAACAGACGATGCAGTAGTAGCAGTAGAAGCTGGTGAAATGGCTGCAACTGTAGCCCAACAACCTGCATTTATCGGTAGTTTAGGTGTTGAAAGTGCAGTAAAACTATTAAATGGAGAAACTTTAGAAGCATTTGTTCCTGTAGATTTAATGCTTATAAAGTAGTACTATAATATAAACTTTAAAACTCTAGAAGAGACCACTTTAATCAACAGATATAAAGTGGTCTCTTTTTTAATTAAAATTATTATTGTAATTTGATTTCTACATATTTCTTATTTATTTCTAGTTGCCAAACCTTTCAGAAAATGTCTTGCATATTTGTCTCCACATTCTACATATTTAGGACTTGTGCGATTTCTAAAAAAAGCTACTAATTCACCTTTTGATATGTCTGCACCTGCATTGTTAATAATATCTCTTATATCATCACTTGTAAGTGTAAGTGCAATCTTAATCTTCTTAAGCATTACATTATTAACACTACCACTCTCTTTAATAATCATTTCAGGTGGCTTTTTCTGTCCTTCTTTAAGTTCCCTAACACCTCGTTTATAAATAATTAATCCATTTAGAAATGTTTCAAAAGTTATATTATTACAACTAATATTTTCTTTAGCCTCTTCATTATCTATCTGCTTGCCATCTTTATCATAATATCTGTCTTTAGATTTAATTAATAGTTTTTCAACTTCTTCAATTGATAACTTCATACCACCAAGCTGAAATATCTTAACCGTCTCTATATTACTAATATTTAATGCATACCTAATTCTTATCATTCTGTCATTATTATCCATATTTTTGTATATGATACTTTTTTATGATTAAGGTATCAAAATTAAGTATATATCACCTTAACCATTTATCATATTCTCCTTTGTATATTTATCAAATCAATTAGCTACATGTTTACTCTTAATTTCATCGTATTATATTAATATGCATTTGTAAAGAAAAATAGTTGGTATATACAGTTTTTTTTGTTATAATTGGAATTGATACAGCAATTAAATTCAACTAATCATTTGACACAGATAGTGGAGTGATATCATGACAGTTAAGAAAACAAGTCTTAGATCTGTAAATATTCTACTTATTATAGTTATTATATCTATAATACTAATGTTTATTGTACAGTTTAATTATATTAAGAAAGAAACACATGACGCCTTAAGCGAAACAATCGGTAGTTTATCTACAAGTTTCGAAAAGCGACTTCAAACAATAGATAAGCTCTATTATGCTTTTGAGCTTTCAATTGATTCTATTCTTAAAGACAACATTAATCTTATGGAAAAAGCATATCTTGAAGGTGAACTATCTCAATCCTATCTCGAATCTCTAAAGGAAGGACAAGACTATGTAGATTTATATGCTATTGATAAGAATAACATTGTTGTTATGTCTACTTATGAGCCCGATTTACTTCTAGATTTTAGTAGTGAAGTTGAATTTTCAAGTTTTCTTGATAATGTTAGAGATGATGGTTCTTATTTTTCTGAAAGGGTATTAATATCAAATGTATTTAATGATATCAAGAAATATGTTTATTTTAGCACCTTCGACGACCGTTATATTTTAGAAGCAAGTTATGATATGTCTAGTTTTGAAGATTTTCTAGCTTCAGATTCTTTTGGTGAATTTTCTACTAATATAATCATGAATAATGATTATATTAGTGATTTAGTTGTATATAATAATTATGGTGATGATCTTGAATCCAATATCCCTATACATGATAATTCTGATGCAGAAAAAGTAAAAGCTTTTAAAAAAGCCTTAGATGAAAATATCGATGTTATATATACGGTTCAACAAAACGACTATGAAATTATAACAAAATATATTCCTTATACAATTGAAAGCTTTGATTTTTCAGATTCTAAATATGTTTTGGAATTAACTTACTCTACAGAACCTATTTCTACATCTTTAAAAGAATGGTTCATAAAACAAAGTCTGTTCGTATTATTACTCATAATGGTTATAATTGTATTCTTTGTATATTATAATTATTTTTTAGTAGCACCTATTAATAATATGTTAATTGCCTTTGATGAAGTTAATAGCAATAATTTTTCCGTACGAATTCCCGCTAAAGGCAATTCTGAAATAAAAAAGGCTTCCCTTTCCTTTAATAAAATGGCCGCTAATATTGAAATCTTATTAGTTGATGTTAAACTAAATGAGAAGAAACTTATAAAAGCCTTTGACAAGGTTGAAACTGGCTATTTTGAAACAGTTAGGGCTCTCGTTAACTCAATTGACGCTAAAGATAATTATACTAGTACTCATTGCGAACATGTTATGAAGCTTTCTATTATGTTAGGTGAATATTTATTACTTAGCGAGAAGGAACTTGAATCTATTAGATACGGAAGCTTACTACATGATATTGGAAAAATTGGTATAGAGGATCAAATCTTAAATAAACCTGGAGTTTTTACCGACGAGGAATACACCAAGATCAAAGAACATCCACAAATCGGATATGATATAGTTAAAAATATTAACTTCTTAAGTTCTGCTTCCAATATTATATTGTCTCATCACGAGAGGATTGACGGGACTGGCTATCCAAATGGCTTAAAGGGAAATCAAACACCTTATTTAGCTAGAATCATCGCTATCACTGATGCTTTTGACGCTATGACTAGTCAACGTATTTATAAGGAGAAAATCATGACTGTGACAGAAGCATTTAGCGAATTAACCCGTTGTTCTGGTACTCAATTTGATAAAGCTCTTGTAAATGCATTTATTGAATCCTATTGTGATAAATATGGTGATGATTTAAATTATATTGCAAATATTATTGAAAACAGATAATCTAAACATGTTAAAGTCATGTTTATTATCCATTTCCTTCCATATTATAAAATACATTGGAAAGTATCCATTAGTATGATAGAATGGTTAAAATGTCAAAACTATATAGTTTAACTTTCTACCACTATATGTATGCTTGGAGGCTTCAACCGGGTACTACATGTAGTTGTAGAATTAGATAAACTTAGTTTTGACTCCTTAACCATAGAATAATTTAACACACAATATTTCCTTTAAACAACTAACTAATGAATTGAGACTAACTATATGAATAATCAAAATACTTACGATACAACATCAGATACAATTGAATTTCACGAGCAAATTCTCTATAATAAAATTGAATTGATTGTAGATTCCTTTATTAATAGTTCTAACTTATCCAAAGATGAATTTCTAGAAAAGGTCTTCACTTCTGTATTCGAGTTAATTCCTGAAGCGGAAAAAGGATCTTATTTTGAACTTTCAGGTGATTACTATGTACCCTTATTCTCAAAAGGATATGATAAAGAGCTTTTATCCAAACTAAAATATAAAAAAGATGAAGTATTTAATTTCCTTGATTATAATGATCATTTTGGATTAAAAACATATAACAAAAATATCAAAAAAAAGCTATCCACTGTTTTTGATGAAGAAACCACCTCCATATTTAAATCTCTAGGTACCTATACTGACTTTATCGCTATTTATGTTCCAATTGAACTTAGTAATTCTACTGTAGGTATTATAGGTCTTGACAACTTTAATAATGTTAAGTTTTCCACTCTTTCACGAAAAATTTTAAAATTCTATACTCAAATGATTTCTAATTTTTATTCATTAATCATTGCTAAGGAACATGAAGCTCAAATTAATAATGAAGTTATTATAGCTTTGGTTTCTGCCATTGAAATTAACGACATATACACTAAAGACCACGGCAAACGAGTAAGTGCATATAGTGTACTAATAGCTCAGAAAATGAATTTATCAGAACTTGAAATACATGATATTGAAATAGCAGCATTGCTTCATGATATTGGAAAAATTGGTATTCCCTCTAATATATTAAATAAACCTGGAAAACTATCTACTTTAGAATACGAATTAATCAAAGAACATCCTACTCATACAAAAACAATATTAGAGAAGATAAGTGGATTTTCTAATATTGTTAATTATGCTTATTGTCATCATGAATATTATAATGGCATGGGATACCCAAGAGGGTTAAAAGGCGATGAAATTCCATTAGGATCCCAAATTATTATCCTAGCAGATGTTTTTGATGCAATAACTGCAGATAGATCGTATCGAAAGGCATTTACTGTTGAAAAAGCTCTGAATATTATTCGTTCAGAATCCAGTAAGCAGTTTAACCCTGACATCACTAATATTGCAATTGACGTTTTTTCAAACTATTTACCTTAACCAAATAATATACTATATTTCACACATATCTAACTAATAAGAGGTAACTACATGAATAATAGAAATATTGAATTTCACGAACAACTTCTCTATGACAAAATAGAACTAATTGTAAACTCCTTTATTAATAGTTCTAACTTAACTAAAGATGAATTTTTAGAGAAAGTTTTTTCTTCCGCATTCGAATTAATTCCCGAGGCGGAAAAAGGTTCTTATTTTGAACTTTCAGGTGATTATTACACACCCATATTAACAAGAGGATATGATATTGACGTTTTATCTAAACTTAAATTTCGCAAAGATGAAATGTTTAATGATTTTGAATGCAAAGACGGATCTAATATCAAAGCCTACGAAATAATTGTCAAGAAAAGATCCGAAACTGCTTTTGATAAAGATACCATAGATACATTCAAATCTTTAGGTACCTATGAAAACTTTATCTCTACTTACGCACCTATAACAGTTTATAATTCTAATATAGGAATAATATCTCTTGATAACTTTAGTAACACTAAATTTTCCACTCTTTCAAGAAAAATCTTAAAGTTTTACACTCAAATGATTTCAGATTTTTATTCATTAATTATTGCTAAAGAGCATAAATCTCGAATTAATAACGAAGTTATTACAGCTTTGGTTTCTGCCATTGAAATTAATGATATCTATACTAAAAACCACGGTAAACGAGTAAGTAAATATAGTGTATTAATAGCTCAAAAAATGAATCTATCTGAACTTGAAATACATGATATAGAAATAGCCGCACTACTTCATGATATTGGTAAAATTGGTATTCCCTCTAATATATTAAACAAACCTGGAAAACTATCTACTTTAGAATACGAACTAATTAAGGAACACCCTACTCATACAAAGAAAATATTAGAAAAGATAAGTGGATTTTCTAATATTGTTGATTACGCTTATTGTCATCATGAATATTATAATGGCATGGGATACCCACGAGGCTTAAATGGTGATGCAATTCCATTAGGATCACAAATCATTATTCTTGCAGATGTTTTTGAGGCGCTTACTGCAGACAGATCATATCGAAAGGCATTTTCTATTGAAAAAGCCTTAAATATTATCCGTTCAGAATCCGGCAAACAATTTAATCCTAATATAACTGATATTGCTGTTGATGTATTTTTAAACGATACACCTTAACCACTTATTTAGCTTTAGTAATATTACAATATTTATCACGAAAGGCACATTATGAACAGAATACTTCTTCAAG
>JAOZKH010000030.1 GCA_029935405.1 Vallitaleaceae bacterium
CTCTTTGTTTTATTATACATTATTTTTAGGTGTTATTTCAATATTTAAAATTTTCTGCTATAATTATATGATAATTTATAACCTTAGTTAGGAGTATAGAATGAGAATAACTGAATTAGATAAGTATAAAAACATATTTTTCATTGGTATCGGCGGCATCAGTATGAGTGGATTGTCTGAAGTTCTAAATCAAAACAATAAAAACATAACTGGCTCTGACCAAAATGAATCTGCTATTACCAAACATCTAAATACTTTAGGTATAAAAACTTATAAAGGCCATGATCCTTCTCATATTACCAAAGATTATGATTTGGTTGTATACACAGCTGCTATCAAAAAAGATAATGTAGAATATATGAAAGCACTTGAATTAAACATTCCTATTATGGACCGTGGAACTTTATTAGGACATATTATGGATAGTTATCCAATCAGCATTGGTGTAGCAGGAACTCACGGTAAAACTACAACAACTTCTATGTTGTCACATATAATGCTTGAGGGAAGGCTTGATCCAACTATAAGTGTCGGTGCTATATTAAAAGGAATAGGTGGAAACTTTAAAATCGGTAAATCGGATTATTTTATAACTGAAGCTTGTGAATATGCCAATAGTTACCACAAATTTTTTCCAAATATAAATATCGTACTTAATATAGAAGAAGATCATATGGATTTTTTTAAAGACATAGATGAAATAAAGGATTCTTTTAACAAGTACATTCACAACACTAAGGATAATGGTATTATTATCCTAAATGATACTATTCAAGAAATCCCTGTTATTACAAAAGGAATAAATGCACCAATTGTCACTGTTGGACAAAAATCTTCTTCAACATATAGCTATCAAAACGAATCCTTTGATGAACTTGGTCACGGTTCTTTTGACCTTTATTTCAAAGGAGATTATATTTCAAATATTAAGCTAATGGTAACAGGTTATCATAATCTCGAAAATGCCTTGGCTTGTATTGCTGCAGCTAAATTTATGGGGTTATCACTTGATATTATTCAAAAAGGTTTATTAGCATTTAAAGGTGCTGACAGGCGTTTTGAATATAAAGGTACAATAAATGGAACAACTATTATCGATGATTACGCTCATCATCCAACTGAAATTTTGAAAACAATTGAAGCAACGACTAAAATTAAACATAATGAACTATGGGTAGTCTTTCAGCCCCATACATATTCCCGTACAAAAGCATTATACAACGATTTCATAGATTCTCTGAAAGATATTGACCATTTAATTATTACAGATATCTATGCCGCTAGAGAAAAAGATCCTGGAGATATTCATTCTGACATGCTTGTGGAATCTTTATCAAAATTTGGTAAAGATATTGTGTATATTGACGATTTCGAAAAAATAGTTGACTACCTTAAACAGAATATTCTACCTAATGATATGTTGATAACTATGGGGGCCGGAAGCGTGACTTTAATTGGAAACATGATATTAAAACAATAGTTATACACATTATCCACAGAGTTACACACATTTTATTTTTTATTTCCTACGCACATATTTGTTTACATAACTTATTTGTGCGTATTTTTTTTTTTTTAAAATCCTTATTTTTAGCACTAGAGCATATCTTTTTCTCTTGTCAAGAACAATTTTTTCTCTCCTTATCCACATTATCCACATTTTGATTGACTTATGCACACAATCTACCATTATCAACTACATATAGCTTGCATGTGTTTAATTAATGACTTATTCGCTACATTTTATTCACTTAATAAACCACTTAACATATGATATACTTAATTAGTGTGACTGTGAATTATTACTATATAAAAAGAAGGAAATATCATGAGCGAAAAAGTAACTTTAAAACCACACAATTTTATTCCTTACACCTTGGTACCAAACTTTTTTATTGATGGCTTTATTGCCAAAGCAAACGGTGAATTTGTCAAGGTGTATCTTGTACTCTTAAGATTTATGTCTATAGGACAATTAGACTTTGATTTAAACTCTATAGCAGATCAGCTTCTAATGACAGAATCTGACGTTTTACGCGCCCTAAATTACTTTCAAAGTGAACAACTAATAACTCTAACATACTTAAATAACCGTTTAACTGAAATTCATTTAATTCATCTAAATCCTAATGATTCTAACTACACCAATGATTCTAACCTCAACGCAGTTAGTAATACATTAAATTCGGATTCTAGATATTATCAAAACGATTCTGTTCCTATCCTTAATAACATAAGTAGAGATGTTACTTCAGAGTATAGTACTCCAAAAGTCATTTCATCAAAACCAGAATATACTACAAAAGAAATCGCATACTTTGCAGAAAATGATGATTTTAAACAATTATTATATATAGCACAAAAGTACCTAGGTAAAACTTTAAGTTCTAACGACGTCAAAACAATAATCAGCTTTACTGATTGGTTAAATTTGCCGATTGATGTTATTGAACTTCTTATAGAATACTGTGTTGGTAATGATCATCGAAACATGCGTTATATTGAAAAAGTAGCCGTTGATTGGGCGGATAATGAAATCAACACTATCGAAAAAGCCAAAGTCAGAACAGAAACTTATAATAAGTCCTATTTTGTTATTTTAAAAGCCTACGGTATTACTGACCGCACTCCAACTCCTAAACAAATTAAACTTATGGATAAATGGCTTAATGATTATTCCTTTGATATAAGTATTATCATTGAAGCGTGTCAACGAACAATTGCGCAAATCAACAAAGCTGAAATGCGCTACACTGATTCAATACTAGGTACATGGTCTAGTGAAAATGTACGAACACTTATAGATATAGATAGATTAGATAACAATCATCAAAAACCAATTAAAATAACAAAACAAACAAAGCTTACTAATAAATTCAATAATTACAGTCAACGAAATTATGACTACGACGAACTTGAGAAAAAAGCATTAGAGCTTAGACTAAGAGAATCGAAAGAAAAGAGGTATTCATCATGAGTATGACTGCCAGTGATTTTAATAAAATATTGAGAACTTACGATAACAAACAGGCTAAAAACCGGCAAAGCGAGAAAACTCGCCAAGAAAAAGTATTTAACGAAATACCAAAACTTGCCGAGTTACATAAACGTATTAGTTCTATCAGTTTAACTAGCATTATGTCAGCAATAGAACATCCAGATCGTAAAGATTACTATGAACAAGATCTTAAGGAAAATCTTGCTCTTCTTAAAATGCAAAAAAAAGCTCTTTTAATTGAAAATGGATATAGTGAGAACTATCTCGACCCTATCTATGATTGTTTTGACTGTAATGATACTGGCTATATTGCTAATCAAAAATGCCATTGTCTTAATCAAGCAATCATTGATTTTTCCTACGAGCAATCAAACTTAAAAACCATCTTAGATAAAGAAAATTTTGATACTTTTTCCTTTAATGTATATTCTAAAGAAAAGGATGTAAAACTAGGTATCTCTCCATACGATAATATGCGATCTGTCCATAACTTATGTATGAATTTTATTAAAACATTTAATACTGATTTTAAAAATCTTATTTTATATGGACATTCTGGTTTAGGCAAAACTTTTTTATGCAACTCTATTGCTAAAGAGCTTCTAGACTCAAGTCATACCGTCATATATTTATCAGCCTTCCAATTATTTAGACTTTTTGAAAATTATCGTTTCCACAAAGAAGAAGAAATTGTTACTAATGATGATATTGAAAACATTTTTATTTGTGACTTACTAATTATTGACGACCTTGGCACAGAGTTTAGCAACGCAGTAACCAAAGCCGAATTATTTAATTGTTTAAACACAAGATTACTTAACAAAAAATCAACTGTTGTTTCAACTAATCTAGCCCCAGGACAATGGGTAGATCAATACTCTGAAAGAATAACAAGTCGTATATTTGGATATTATACTTCTCTAAAATTCATAGGTTCAGATATACGAATGAATCGATATAACTAACATTATTTATTTTAAAAAACTAGTTAATTTAATGCTTGCTTTTTAACCTGGCTAAATGCAAATGCAACCGCTGGAATAATAACAATTATTGCTGTTAGAATACCCTCTACACCTACATATGAAAAATTATACCAAAAAGAATAAACAAGAGTATTCCAACCTTCTGGAGCATACTCAGCAAAAAATACCGCACCTGCTAAAAAATGACATAAAAATCTTCCAAAAGCTCCTACTAATACACCTTTTGCTAAGCCATGTTTTGAATTTGCAAAAAGTCCTGACAATCCAAGCGCTCCATATGCTAATGGATAGTCTAATAGTAATTGAATTGGATGCATAACCCAACCACCTATAGCTAATTGTAATAATCCATAAACTATTCCAGCTAAAACACCTGTTCTAGGTCCGAAGAAATAACCGATAACCATAATAAATAACATACTAAACAATGTCAACTTACCACCTTGAGGCATCTGTAAAATAGCTAGTTGTGATAATACAAAGCTAATAGCAATAGCAATGGCAGAATAAGTTAACGCTTTAATATTCATTGTTTTTTTACGATTACCAGCAAATACCATTGCTAATAACAATAATGCAACACCAATTATAGCTATAATTAATTGACCTACAGTTGAACTTATTACCCCTTGAATATCACCACTTGATAATGCAGTTTGAAAATCTGAAAACATAAAAAATCCTCCTTTAGAAAATCTAAGGAGCATTAACTTGACATGAAACTTCCCTGCATCGGCATTATCCGAACAGGTAATGAGGGTCAGTTAATACTATCTCAGCCCTAATGGGCACCCCTAGTTGATATGTGCATCATATATTATTAAATTTAGTTTGTCAATTACTTTCCCTCTATATTTAGAGGGATTTTTCACGCTAATGAGGAGAGTCGAACTCCCGACACCTAGCTTCGGAGGCTAGTGCTCTATCCATCTGAGCTACATCAGCATATTATCTTACTCTTCCAATAATTGACAATGGTATGGTTTTATACTTTTGTTTAAAGTTTTTAACATTATCATATTCCATAGCAATAACCACACAAGTAGCAGGACCTGCTGATACGGTATAGTTAATAACTTTATCTTTATATTTAGCAACTATAAAATCTGCTACTAGTTTGTATCGACTTGCCAAAACATCAGCTTCATAAGCTATTCCTTTTGATCCAACTGGTATCATATCAAAAATCCATTCATCTCTAGCAAACCTTTTCATCAATTCCAATGTAATTGTTTCACCATACTTACTTATAATTTCCTCTTCTAAAAATTGCTGTCCAACTTTTGGAATACCTGCTAATAATAATATCATTCCGGGTTTTACCAGCTCTTGATCCATTATTTCTTTTGATATTTTACCAATAACAGTAATACCAATCCCTGTTGAGTTTGAAGATATATTCTCCTCTGTAGAACCTGTTAACAGTTCAGTATTTATGTTAATATCAATCATTGCATCTTTAATTCCACTAATAATTCTCTTACCAGTAGGTTCCATTTCCACAGTCAATGTATCAACGATACTAATTATTTCACCTTTTATTGCTAACACCTCCACAATAGGAACCATTGCAGTAAAATAACCTGCGAATTCCGGCGTGGTTTTTACAATATCTCCAGGTTTATCACCTATTGAACCGGCGCTATCACAAGCAATAATAATATATTCATTTTTATTAGGTATTAATTGTAAATCTCCATATTTAATCATAATATCACATTACCTATTCATTATTATAAATACTTAATATTTATTTATCTTAAAACTTATTTGCAATTAATTCTTTAAGATAATATCCCTCACTTTTAGCTATAAGCTTAACAATACATCCATTTCCAATAATCAACTTCCAAGAATCCCCTGGTTCAAATTCTAATATACGCTCTACTAATTCTCTAATGACACCTCCATGAGTAACAATTACAACTTCCTCATAGGTTTTATTAGTATATAATTCACCAAGTTTATCAATAAAGCTCTCGATTCTTTCTATAAAATCATTATATGATTCACCTTCAGGTATTTTTGTTGTATCAAAATTATATTGAAAATCAAAGTATTCATCCGGATATTTTTCTTCGGCTTCCTTAGTTGTCAATCCTTCAAATATACCAAAGTTCATCTCACAAATCAACTCTTCTACTTCTATTCCAATCTTTAATTCATCACTTATACCTTTAGCTAATATACTTGCCCGTTTCCTTGGGCTTGTTATAATATGGTAGCCTGCTTTATGTGTATAAAAATTCTTAGTAATATTATAATTCAAGGACATATATTCTTGAACCCACAATTTTTGATTATTTCCTCTTTCGGTATAATCATAATCACTTTTTCCATATATTATATGATCCTTATTAGCCTCTGTTTGAGGGTGTCTAATTAATGTAATATTCATTACTTTTCCTCATAAATTATTCATTCGTTTTTTTGTCTTATTTGTTTATTTTATTTACTTCTTATATTTATCTTATTCATTCAAATTATTCATTCAATACCTTTAATAATGTGCAACTGTTATAGCTAGTAAAAACACAACTTGACTCACTTCTAAAATCATACCGACAACATCACCAGTTATTCCATTTAATATTTTATGAACTCGCCAAGTTATCAATAATCCTATACAAATAGTTGCTACTACTGCAATCAAAAATTCTATAGAAACAAGAAAGCTTACAACACATAACAACATAATAAGAATAACTGACACAAGGGGCTTGTTTTCGTCAATTAAACTTTTTCCCATACCACTTTCTTTAGCATAACGGCTAAAGCCTGCACTTATAAGGGCCATTATCCTACCTATGATTGGCATAATAATAACTGTAACCATTCCAACTGTAAGCCTTCCAACAATAATTTTCTCAAGTTTAATCACTTCAAATAGACCTATATATAATCCCAAAAAATAAATAATCAGTCCTATTGCTCCAAAAGCTCCAATCCTACTGTCTTCCATTATTTCAAGCATTCTACCTTGTTTTCTAGCACTAAATATTCCATCAAATACATCAGCGACACCGTCAATATGCAAACCTCCCACAACAAGTAAATACACAATGATAATTATAAATGCAAAAATTGTATCTGGAAGATATTCTTTGATTATAAATGGCAATGTTAAAAAGCCACCAATGATTGCTCCAACAATTGGAAAATATTTGAAACCTTTATTAAAATCTTCATTATTAAATTTGAATTTTACAGGTATTGGAATCCTAGTCAAAAAAGTAATCATTAATACAAACGACCTAATGTATCTATTCATATTACACCTCTTCTATTTTTGACGCCTTAACCATTATTTTGGTTAAGGTGTCAAAACTAAGTTTCTCTAATTCTACCACTATATGTAGTACTCGGTTGAAGCCTCCAAGCATACATATAGTAGTAGAAAGTTCAACTATGTAGTTTTGACGCCTTAACCATTATTATACATTAACAACTTATATTATGCTATAGAAACTAAATCTTATATACGTTTTATTATTTAAAAGCAAAAAAATGACCTACCGTTTTCGAATCGGTAGGACTAAGCTTTATATCTATATAATAAAAGGGGGGATAGTTATTACATTTACTATAATAGCAAACAAATATGTCCAAACCATGAATAAGTTTTTACAAATGTATTTATTTTAGATAAAATTTAGTTTGTATTCATTTGTATCCATTTTATTTTAACAATTCGCACATATTTCGTTCATATTTGGCCTTTTTTTTATAATTTTCTGAATATTCTGTGTTATTGCCTCTAAACTAATTACTATGCAATTATAAGAAACTGACTTAAATAACCTAATATTCCTGCTATAACAATTAAAAATAATGGATGTATCTTCTTCCATCTATTAATTCCTATTATGATTAACAATATAATAATTGATGGAATATCAACAAATGATGAGATATTAATCATCGATGATATATTTATAAGCGATGGAGCACTAACAATTTCATTAATTGATTTTAGTAACATAGTTCTGCTAGCCACAACTAAACCTGCTGATAATATTAGCCCAGCGATTACCGGTCTAATGCCATAAAAAGTCTTTTTCATTAAGGGATGTTTACTATTTTTAAAGAAAAATCTACTAATAAACAATATAATAAGAAGCGATGGAAGAGCAACCCCAACAGTTGCACATATAGAACCTAATATTCCAGCAGTTTTAAATCCTACAAAAGTTGCCGCATTAACTGCAATCGGTCCAGGTGTCATTTCTGCAATTCCTATTATTTGAATAAATTCAAGTTCATTCATCCAACTATGAGCAGCTATTTCCGCTGAAATAAGAGGGATCATAGCGTAGCCGCCACCAAAGCTAAATAACCCTATTTTAAAAAAAGAGATAAATAGTTTAATATATGTCATAGACTATTACCTCCGCTTTTTCTATATGAAATCATTCCTAATATCCCACCACATATAATAAGTATGATAGGACTTATATTTGTTAATAATATAGTTAACACAGTAATAGCAAAAACACTTATTGTTACCTTGTCTATCAATGCTGCTTTCATCATTTTCATGGCTGCTTTAATTATTAAAAACACAACAGCTGCATTAATACCGACAAATACAGCTTTAACATTTTTATCATCTGCAATAGTCTGAAAAAAAGAGGCAATTATTGTTATTATTAAAAACGAAGGTAATACTACTCCAAAAGTTGCGCAAAGCGCTCCTCTTTTTCCTGCTATTTTGTATCCTACTAATGAGGAAGTATTAATAGCAATTGCACCAGGTATAGACTGACCGATAGCGAATAAATCTAGTATATCTTCATTCGCTATCCATCCACGATTAGTCACTATTTCCTTTTCAATTAAAGGAATCATCGCATATCCGCCACCAAATGTAAATGCTCCAATTCTAAAAAAAACTAAAAACAAATCTAAATACTGTCTTAACATTTTCTTATTCATTTCTTCCTTTTCATTTCTATCTTTTCTATCATTTCTATCTTTTCTGCATTTTCTTCTTCTTATTCTTCTTTTCTAGTTAAATTCTGCCTTTATTAAATCTATTACGTTCATGAGTATTAAGATACTTTTTACGTAAACGTATTGCATCAGGTGTGATTTCAACCCATTCGTCATCTTCAATAAACTCAAGTGCTTCTTCTAAACTAAATACTTTTGGCTTAGTTAATTTAAGTGCTTCATCAGCTCCTGATGAACGTGTGTTAGTCATTTTTTTGTTTTTACACGGATTAACAACCATATCTTCACGGCGGTTATGCAATCCGATAATCATACCTTCATATACATCAACGGCAGCTCCAATAAACATCTTGCCTCTATCATTTAAATTAAATAATGCATAAGCCATTGTACTACCAAGTTCTTGAGAAATAAGTACACCATTGATTCTTGATGGAATTTCACCTACATACCCCTGATAAGAATCAAAACTACGAACCATGATTCCTTCACCCCGAGTATCATTAATAAATTCTGATCTATATCCAAGTAGCCCTCTAGTTGGAACTAAATATTCAATTCTTGTATATCCATTTTCAGCATGCATAAGTTCCATCATACCTTTACGTTGATTAAGTTTATTAATAACACCTCCAACATATTCATCTGGTGCAGTAACAATAACTCGCTCAAAAGGTTCCTGTTTACCTTCATCAGTTTCATGAATTAAAACCTGTGGCTTTGAAACACTAAGTTCATAACTTTCACGTCTCATACTCTCAAGTAATATTGATAAATGAAGTTCTCCACGTCCAGAAACTTTATATGCATCAGTTCCTTCAATTTCCTCTACACGAAGACCAACATTTGTTTCTAATTCTTTTTCTAATCTTGCTTTAATATGACGTGTTGTGACAAACTTACCACTTTTTCCTGCAAATGGTGAGTTATTAACATAAAAATTCATAGATAAAGTCGGTTCTTCTATTTCAATCATAGGAAGTGGATCAACGCCCTGTTCTGAACCAATTGTTTCACCAATACTAATATCACTAACCCCTGAAATTGTAACAATGTCACCTGTATGAACTTCGTCCATTTCAGTTCTCTTAAGCCCGATATTTACAAAAGTTTTACCGATTTTAGCTTTTTTAATAGAGCCATCACGTTTTGCAATACTTATTATATCTCCTGGATGAATCGTTCCTCTTGTAATCCTACCAACTCCAAGACGTCCGATATAGTCATCATAAGCAAGTGCTGATATTTGTAGCTGTAATTCTTCATCATCTTTATCTGGATATGGTGTTATATGTTTAATTAATGTTTCAAACAATGGTTCAATATCATCATTGGTATCTTCCATTTCATACCTAACGATTCCTTCTCTTGCAACTCCGTATAAAATAGGAAAGTCAAGTTGCTCTTCATTTGCTCCAAGTTCTGCAAAAAGATCAAAAGTCATATCAACAACTTCTTCTGCTCTTTGATCATTTTTATCTATTTTGTTAATTAATAGTATTGGACATAGTCCATGCTCCAAAGATTTTTGAAGAACAAATCTTGTCTGTGGCATTGGTCCTTCACTTGAGTCTACTAATAAAATAGCTGTATCTACTGTTTTTATGATACGTTCAACTTCTGACGAGAAGTCAGCATGTCCTGGTGTATCAACAATATTAATCTTATAATCATTATGATTAATCGAACAGTTCTTAGAATATATTGTAATTCCACGTTCACGCTCTAAGTCGTTACTGTCCATAACGCAATCAATAATTTCTTCATGTTCACTAAAAACGCCACTTTGTGATAGCATTGCATCAACTAATGTGGATTTACCTGCATCAACATGGGCAATAACTGCGATGTTGATTATTTTTTTATCTCTCATATTAACTCCTTAAGTAAGGCTGTGTAGTATTTTACACAAAAACGATTTTCGACTAATGTATAATACCACCAAAGCCCCCTAATAGCAAGTAAAAGGTATATGAAGAAACAAAATTCTCCATATACCACATGAAAGTAGTTGTTAAAACAACATTATTATCTATTATTGCAGGAGTTACTATGTAGTATTAATCCGTAGTATTAATCTGCTACATTAATCCGCTACATTAATCCGTAATAATTATAGTATCTTGCGCTCCAATAAACATACTATCCATAATTCTTGTTCCTTGAATAATTGGTGCTTCTGCCTTATATTCTCCAATTGAAGAAATTCTAGCATAATATACAAGTGATTCATATCTGTGTTCCTTAACATCTTTATAAATATAAAAATCAACTTTCTGACCGTCTACATCTCTATACCACATATATCCGCTTTCACTTCTTAATCCTAACTGCCATGGATTATCTATTGGTTTTAAACCTGCTGGTGCAAAATCTGATAGCTTGTAATAATTATCAATAGCTTCGTCTTTAACTTCCCATTCTAGAACAACTTTAACAATATCTCCTTCTTTAAAGGTTGTTTGTTCCTTATTTGTTTGATAATTAAAGTAACGCCTAGTTACCATAATATCTTTATCATTATTAAATTGTCCGACTTTTGATGTTAAGTATGTTGCCGCAACTTTCATATCTCCTGTTATATCTATTACTTTAAAACTATTAAGTGTTAGACTTGGTACTGTAATACTTCTTGCATATCCACCATCTAAGCTAAGTTCTTTAACCTGACCATTATACTCATAAGTTATCGTTCCAGTCGCCTTGTCCATCTGTTTCATCCTGCTAATCACATAATTATACAAGTGTGTATTAACTAATACCTCTTTAGAATATGTGCTAATTACATAGTCGTAGAATTTCTCATGAATTGGAAGATTAACTTTTTCAGCAATTACCATAGCAAGTGCCGTTAATTCGTAGTTAATATCTTCATTACTTCCTACATTTATATATGCTCTTGTTTCAAATTCCTTAATACGACCTTCACTCACTTCGTTATATAGTTTTTTAGCCATATAAGTATCACCTATTTCTGCGTAAGCCAGACTTACATATAGCTTATCTTTATCAGATAAATTCTCTATTCTTCCATAAGAGTTTAAGTCCATAAGAACAGGTTTAGAAAGTTGTACTAACCCATATAATACCATTCCCTTATCCGTTAAATCTTTGTTATACCAAGCATTTTCAAGGTACATTGCTAATGATAATTCACTAATATCGTCTTTGATTAACGGTATCATATTAATCGTTGTTTCAATATCATGACCTGCATATGGCAAAATACCAATTCCGCCGTTTGGATCTTTGTAATCACTTAAGTTTATATCAATAACTTTGTAATCACTTTCAAAGTTATCATTTAGATATTGTTTAACTTTTTCTCCTAAATATTGTTGATCTACTCTTTTGCCTGATGAATAGGCTAATCTATATAATGTAGGTAGATAAAACCCTCTTCCTTCATCAATAAATGTTAATGTTGTATTTCCTGATTCATTAGTTTTAAGTGTTAATCCATCTATCAACTCATAATAATCAGTTATTAATTGTTCATGATATGTATTTACAACAGTAATTGGTAATTCTAACCCATCACCTGTTCCATCGTCTAACATACCTTTAATAACAACTTTATATTCACCTGGTTTTGTTAAAGTACCAAGAGGTAAGTTAACCCTTTCAAAAACCAAACCATTTACTCTATTACTTGTTAAAATAGTATCGCTAGAGTCATATACGTTAACAACAAACTCTATCTCTTCATCATCCTTAACCTCACTACCATAAGCCGTTACACCTATCATAGGTTTATCCCCAACAAGATATGTATTACTCATTGTAGTATTTAAGAAAAATGGTAGGCTAACTTTTACAGCTTCTACTTCACTACCTGCTTTAAGCTCTTTAGAAATTGCTGCACCTGTTAATCTCCAACTTGTCACATTATGTGGAAGAGTTAACTTGATTTCGGCTTCGCCCTTATCATTAAGTTTAACCATTGTAAATAGAGCTGTATCCTTAAATTCACTACGTACCGCTATAGATTCACCATCTGCCGTTGTACTCTCCACTGACGTTAGCACCGGAGACATTGGTTCTGCCATATTTACCATTGCTGATTCTTCCTTAGCATCATCTATTCCAGCTCCCCTACCACCAAAGTGCATGAAATTTTGATTATAATGACTTGAATAACTTTGATACATACCACTAGAAACATATCTATACATTTCTTCTAATGGATTTATTGTTTGATCCCTAAGTGCTAAAAGTGCTTCATCAACAAGTCCAATATTAACAACTCCATCAGCTACAGGCACCTGTTTACCATTTTCATCAATAACTGTACCTTTAAGAGTAACTATCATTTCTTCACCAGGTTTATAGCCTTCTTTATCAGTTATTATTTCAAGATTAATTTCATTAGTACTATAATCAAATCTTGCCATAGCACTACCACCTGAAATATATGTTTTTCCGTTAAAGTATATCCCAGCAATATCAATATTAGGAATATATTCAGTTTTATACTCTACTATTTTTGAACTCGATTCACTTACACTATAATCTATTATACCGTTTTGCGCTGATATAAATAGGAATTCTCCATCAAGTTTCACTTCTTTATTGACAAACTCAGCTTTTATTTTATCTCCGACAATATAACTTTCTCTGTCTAATTCAATATGATAATAATCTCCCCAGCTAGGTTCATAAGAACGATATTCACCAAAGTATACATTAATCTCTATTAACCTTTGATTCAAATCTCTTGTACTAAACTTTCCAGTATAATAAACATTATCAATTTTTGGTAATGTAAGTTCTTTATTTGCCTGTCCATTAGAATCTGTTATAACTTCAATTTCAGTATGTTTAGTAGTTTTTAGGTTATAATCATATTGTTTTCTGACTTCTTTGTTAATAAAGTCATAATATTCTCCTCGCTCCGTTTTAATCCATTCATTTCTAAATATAGTCCCATCAATTTTCTGGCCTTCAACAGGTTTATCTAAATAGTCACTATAATCTTTAGCACTACCGTCATTAATACGGTCAAGAGTAATTGAATGTACATCAAAGCTTAACTCACCTTTTTCTCCTTCAAGTGTTGCTTTTGATGCTACATCAATATCATTTAGAAATACTCTGAAATAATCTGATGCCCATATATTACCTGATTCAGGCAGCTGAGCATAGGCACTGATATGATGACCATACTCACCTTGATAACCATTTCTATAGCTTGGTGTATAGTTAATTGTAAATTCACCTTTTTTATCTGTTTGATCACGGTCATCCATATAATCAATTCCACCAATATTATATTCAAAATCCAAATAGGATACAGGTGTTCCTTCAAAAAATTTTGAACTTATCGTAATGTTAATTGGTTCTTCAACAAAAATCGCTTCTTTATCTTTGCTTACTTCAATTTTATAACTTGGCTTAATATATTCCTCTACTGTAATATAAGTACTAGCTACAACTTTATCTTCAAACTTAACTTTTAATTCATATCCACCTTGTTGTAAGTTAGGCAAAGTAATATTTCCATCAAAAAATCCATTTTCAACTGATACATCTTCTGTCACAAAACTTAATGAGTCAGTATTATAAGGTAGGTACTCCCAATAATAGAATCCACCCTGACTTATTTCTACGCTCACTTTATCAATATCAACATCTTCATATCTTGCTTTTAAGAATCCAAAAAATTTAACTGTATCATCAGGTTTGTATAAACTTCTATCAGATTTAAAATATTTCCAATAATTTTGATTGTCATAATATCTACTACCCCAAAAATCAGAGTTCATACTAAAACATACACTTTGCATACCATCTTTTTCTAGATGATATATTTTTGTCATGCCATTTTCCTTGTTTCTTTCCCCACTTCTTTCATCTAATAAATTTATTATTCCTTCATTATTACTAACTGTAGTCCTATCGTTTTTAACTAACTGTTCATCTAAGTCTCCTAAATATTCTGTGACTTTTACGCCTTCAAGGGCATTTCCAGTTTTTAAGTTATGTGTCCAGAACAAATCACCATTAGCATTTTGTGAATAATAAAACCCTAGATCAGTTACCTGAAAAAATGCTTGAGCATGTGCATCGTCCCAATCAACTTCAGCTATATAAAACCCTTGATCTAACGCATCTGGTAAGGTTAATATTTGTGGATATGCGCCATCATCAATCATATCATAATCAAAGTCCATGACTTTCTTTAGACCATCTGTACTTATAGTCATATCCTCTAAGCCGTACCATGACCAATAAGGCATAAATGTATATGAGTTTAAATCATTAATAAATTCTTCCACTTTTTTATAGGCATAAATCTTAATGTTAGCTTTTTCTGCAAATTCACCATCATATTTGTGAAAATCCCAAAACAATTCAGGAGCCTCATCTGTTTTATATTCACTTATCATACTTCTAAAGTTAACATAAGCCTTTGGTTCATCAAATCCATTTTTACTTTCTGTTTCAAAGCTAAAACTCAAGCCTTCTTCTAATGCCTTAGTTGAACCTTTTAAAGGAACTCCCTCTTTAAGAGTAACAGTATATACTGTCGCTTCTGTCAACTCTTTTGGCACAAACACAACTACTCTACCATGTTGTTCAAATCTTCCATTTACACTAGGTTCAATTTCAAAATAGTCACTGACATCTGCACCTTCATAATTAAATACAAATTCAATACCTGTATTAACCGGTACGTTAGTTGTTTGATTACGTGGAAAAGTACCCATAAGGGCAAAATCTGCTTCTGTTTTATATGCAAAAGTAATACCTAAATAGTCAAACACATATACCGTATTTGACTCTAAGTCATTAATAGGATGAATTAACAATCCTCCACTATTTTCCGTTATTTCAAATTCTATAGTAGGAGATACGCTAAGCTTTTCTCGTAGCTCTTCAGTAGTAACAGGCTCTTTATCATCTTCCCATTTAAAAATAAAATCCGAATTAATATGTACCCCCGTATTATCAATACTAGTTGGTTCTATAACAAACCCATCTCTAAATTCAGCAGCAAAAACTGTTATAACATCTCCATTAAAATGGTTATAAACAAATACGCTTGAAACAATAAGTGCCACTGCAACAACCACTCCTATAATTCTCTTTTTCATTATTATTCTTCCTTTCTAATCTAAATGTGCATGTATGTTTAAACTCTAACTTTTTATGTACATCTGTAAGACGATTATCATAAGAAAAAGGTTCCATAAAATTCTATCTTGACTTAACTTTTCAATTTTCTGTTATTTACTATTTACATTAACATTAACATTAACATTAACATTAACAGGTTCATTAAGAACTATTGAATTTCGTTTAACTACACTATCAAAACATAATATGCCCACTCCAGCTTCTTGTGCTTTTATTAACGCGTTGGCAAATTTAGGATCCGTTACATAATTAGCACTAAACTCTGTAGCACCTTTCATTTGTATAATAAAAAAAACATAACTTTTATATCCTTCTTCAACACTTTTAATCAGTTCATTAAGATGCTTAGTTCCCCTAACTGTAGGTGCATCAGGGAATTTCACCTTGCCATGATTTTCAAGCGTTACACCTTTCACCTCAATGAAACCTTTAGTTTTTAATTGACTGTTTTCATAATACAAATCAAACCTAGAATTTCCATACGTTACTTCAGATTTTAGAAATGTAATCTCTCCAAACTGTTTAATTAAATGAGGATTAATAGTCATAGCTTCTTTAACAACATAATTAGGTATTTGAGAATCTATATTAATTAATAGATCTTTTTTATACAATGCTACTAAAGAATATTTAGTTTTTCTATCTGGGTTTTTAGCCGGTTCAAGAAAAACTTTAATACCTTCAATAAATAATTCTTCACATCTACCTGTATTCTTAACATGAACCTTTTCAATAATTCCTTTAATATTCACTTCTGCAACAAATCTATTCAAACGTTTAATAAATTTTCCTTCAACTATATCTAAATATTCCATAACACTCCTTACTGCTTCTTTCTACAACTATAGAAACCATACATATATTCTACCAAATCGAAAGCATAATTTAAAGATAAATAGTGAATATACTTTACAACGACAAAAAAACCCACATCTGTGGGTTTTTAACGCTGATGAGAGGATTCGAACCTCCGGCTTCATCCTTAGGAGGGATGCACTCTATCCAGCTGAGTTACATCAGCAAATATATTTGTCGTATTATTACTCTGATATCACTTCGAAATCTATTATACCATGAACCCAACTAGTACCCTTAAAACGCATACCCTTTGTAGGTTTACCAACTAAATCCTTCTCATTGATATATACATCATACATCATATTCATACATAAGAGTTTAATTCTCCAAATATGTTCTCTTGTTGTTCTATTAATTAACTTTCTTGCGTCTTTTATAGTTCCAAGAATAGAATAAATATCAGCATCATCACCTACTGGTATAAAAAAACCATCAAGAATCGTGAGAAGATCTTCCTGTTTTAGACGGTCTCTAAGAACCTTTGTTGCTTCAAGAGCTTCTTCTTCTAATGCATCAATAGCATCTTCATTACCATCTCTTGCTTCATTCAAAAGTTCCTCACGAATCATCTGTTCAGCAATTTCAAGATTCTCTTCATCTTCGTCCTTTTCAACAGGTAAAATAATCGTGCCTTCAACTGCAAAGGCTGTTAATTTAACGCCATTTATATAAGCATTTTCTTCTAATTCAATATCGTGATAATCCACTAGATTTTGTAAAAAGAAAGATACAGGTGTGCCTGATTTTTGTTCTTCACAGTACCCACTGAAATTATGTTTATCAGTGTTTTCTACAATGTCAATCTCATGGGTGTCCATAATATATCTTCCTTTTGCATAGGGTAATACTGTATGAATCAATAGTTCTTCCTTCTCATCAAGTTGTCCTCTGACAACTAAACCAAAATCTTTACCATAAGATTTATAATATTCAATTTTTACTTTTCCCTCATTATCGCTTGTTACATATCGATCAGTTGGATGTTCAATAATGTGAGTCACTAGGTCTTCAGCTTTTTCCTTAGAATCATATTCACTAAACCCAAGCGCTTTTATGTATAGAATCATGGCGCTTACCTCGTTTCATTTATATTCTAAACTAATATATCACTTTCGTAGTTATTTGTAAATACATTCTTCTATATTCTTGTTCTCTTCTTTAGTTTTAACTGATAGACCAACTACGAAGGCTTATCTTGCTAAAAGCTCTTCGTAGCGTTTGATTTCTTATGAATGGTTAGGGTGTCAAAACTATATAGTTGAACTTTCTATCACTATATGTATGCTTGGAGTCTTCAACCGAGTACTACATATAGTGATAGAATTAGAGAAACTTAGTTTTGACACCCTAACCATGAATTTATCTTTTCAACATCAAAATACATTTTTTTACCATTGTCATAAGTAGCTTGTTCAACTTCATCTGGAGAAACACCTTTAATTATTGCAATTTCATCAATAATGTATTTAAGGTAAGTGGAATCATTTCGCTTTCCTCTATGGGGTATCGGCGCAAGATAAGGTGCATCTGTTTCAATTAGAATTTTGCTAAGGGGAATCGCTTTTACAACTTCTTTTAGTTTTTTTGCATTTTTAAAGGTAATAACGCCACCTATACCTATATAGAATCCTTCTTCAATATAATCCTTGGCCATTTCCACACTACCACTATAGCAGTGAATCACACCTTTTCTATCACCAAGTTTAGCTTCCATGATTAAATCGTATGTATCCTTACTAGCTTCTCTCGAATGAATAACAACAGGTAAATCTAATTCTTTGGCTAATTTAAGTTGTTCTCTAAACCAAAGTTTTTGTACGCTTTTAGGGGAATGCTCATAATGATAATCTAGTCCTATTTCACCAATTGCAACAACTTTATCATAAGCTGCCATATGTAATAAATGTTCTAGATTTTCTTCTTTCATATCTTTTACATCATGAGGATGAACTCCAACTGTTGCATATATAAATGGATATTTTTTGGCCATTTCAATTGATAGCCTAGAAGTTCTAAGATCAGCTCCAATATTAATTATATATTGTATTCCCTCCTCAGGCAAACGTTTAAACAAGGCTTCTCTGTCCTTATTAAATTCCTCACTGTTATAATGTGCATGACTTTCAAATATCATAAGCGCACCTCCTATTTATTCCATGTTAATTTAATGTACTTGGACTACTTCGACTACTATGTTTTATAACCACGAGATTACTTTTCTAATTCTTACAATCAAATATAAATAGCAACGCCAATAAAACTGACTTCGCTATAACTATTAACTAACTAATGAACCACTTTTAATATCTTTATCTACTGTAATAACGGCTAATTCTCCCTCATCATTAGATGCTGCTAAAATCATACCTTCTGAAAGCTCTCCACGAAGCTTAATAGGCCTTAAGTTTACTACAACAACTACTTGCTTACCTATCATTTTTTCAGGAGAATAATGCTCTGCAATTCCAGATACGATTTGACGTATCTCATCGCCTACTTGTATCTTTGAAATCAATAATCTATCTGCCTTTGCATGTTTTTTGCATTCTAAAACTTTTCCCACTTTGAAGTCAACTTTATTAAAGTCATCAAAACTAATAAACTCAGATTCTTGTTCTTTAGATTCATCCTTAGTTTTATCTTTAGACCTATTTTTAGATTCATCTTTGGATTCATCTTTAGATTTTTCTTTGGTCTGAGTTGGTTTATTAGCTTCATTTTCTTTATGGATTGCTTCAAGAACTTTCTTTTCATCTAACCTTGCAAATAATACTTCACCAATCCCAACACTATCTCCAACTTTCATACCGTCAAAGTTTTCAAGGGATTCCCAAGTAGTGACATCTGTATTAATTTGCTTAAATATCTTGTCTGAAGTTTCAGGCATAAATGGTTTTAACATAATTGCACACATACGAATAGATTCAAGCAAATTATATAATACTGTTCCAAGTCTTTTATGGTTTTTTTCTTCTTTAGCTAAAACCCAAGGCATCGTTTCGTCAATATATTTATTGCTACGACGAAGAAGTGTCCATACGGCATCCATTGTATCTGCCACTTTTAAATCATCCATTTTTGCAATCATCTTATCTGGCGTTAACAGAGCTAAGTCAATAAGCTCTTTATCAATAGCTTCACTAATCGTATTATCTTTAATTACTCCGTTAAAATATTTTTGCTGCATGGCAATAGTTCTATTAACAAGATTACCAAGAACATTAGCAAGATCTGAATTAATGCGCTGAATAATAAGTTCATATGTTAATGTACCATCTTGTGCAAATGGCATATCATGAAGAAGATAATATCTTACTGCATCAACGCCAAAATATTTAACAAGTTGTTTAGCATACACTGTGTTACCTTTTGACTTACTCATCTTATCTTCGCCAATCATTAACCATGGATGCCCAAAAACTTGTTTAGGAAGTTCCACTTCAAGAGCCATTAACATAATTGGCCAATATATTGTATGGAAACGAAGAATGTCTTTCCCAATAATATGTACATCTGCAGGCCAGTATTTATTGAATTGCTCGGTGCTACCGTCTGGATCATAACCAATTCCTGTAATATAGTTTGACAAGGCATCAACCCATACATATGTTACATGTCCTTCATCAAAAGATACAGGAATTCCCCAATCAAAAGATGTTCTTGATACACACAAGTCTTGCAAACCAGGTTTTAAGAAATTGTTAATCATTTCATTTTTACGAGATTCTGGTTGAATAAACTTTGGATTATCCTCAATATGTTTCATTAAGCGATCGTTATATTTGGATAATTTAAGAAAGTATGCCTCTTCTGTTGTTTTCTCCACTAAGCTTCCACAATCAGGGCATTTCCCATCATTTAGCTGTCCTTCTGTGAAAAAAGATTCACAAGGAGTACAATAAAGACCTTCGTAAACACCTTTATAAATATCTCCTTGATCGTATAACTTCTTAAATATTTTTTGAACTATCTTTTTGTGGTCACTATCAGTTGTTCTAATAAATTTATCATAACTTGTATTCATGAAATCCCAGATTTCACGTACTTCACCTGCTATTTTATCCACATGTGCTTGAGGTGATATTCCTTCTTCCTCAGCCTGTAATTGTATTTTTTGTCCATGCTCATCTGTTCCTGTTTGAAAGAATACATCATATCCTACTTCTCTTTTGAACCTAGCAATTGCATCGGTTAAAACCGCTTCATAAGTATTTCCAATGTGAGGAGTTTTAGATGTGTAAGCTATGGCAGTTGTAATATAGTAAGGTTTTTGTGCCATTATAGTGCCTCCTTTAGTAATTATTATGTCGATTATACACTACTAAACATGTATTATCAATTAGTATTATGTCTTTCCAGTTGACTTTCATGAGACTTTCTCATGTATTCTACTGCCAGTTCATGTTCGCCAAGATTAGAATAACATTTACTTAACTCTTCATACATTAAAACTGTTAAACTGTTATATGTTTTTTCTTTATAATACTCTATAGCTTTTTCAAGATAATCTACTGCTGTTTTATAGTGTTTCATATTAAAATGTGCATTACCAAGTACCATATTCATCTTTGCATTATTATATTCATCAAGCATATCATAATCTAACTTTTTAGCAGTATTAACAACTTCACGGTAATTACCTTTTGTCATTAATAAATATAAGTTTTGCACCTCTTTAGTTGCCATTATTTTTCTAATTAGTTTTTTTGCTTTTATATTGTAATAAGTAGCCTTTTTGTGTATTTCACACATACTATATACATCAACTAGCTTAGAATACAATTCATATGCTGTTAATTCATTAGATAACATAAATTCATTTTCATATATCAACAACTCTTCAAGACAATCTTTAGCTTCTTCATATCTGTGTTCTTTCATCAAATAGCTACCTTGCTTAAAATGTGTATTTATAAACATATCTCTAATAAATGTATTTTGAAAAATCATAGGAGCATTAATCTTAAGATTATTTATTTTATCTATTATTTTTTTACATTGATTGTTTTTATAATCAACAATTAATTCCCTAGCAAGGCTCGCTATTTGTTCATTATGTGTCATTTCTTTCATTTATTCAACTCCAACTAAAGTTTTAGCTTGTCTTTTTCAGTTTGAAAAAACCCGTCAACTTTTTGTAATGCACCTACTAAAACTTTCAATTCAGCTTCGTTAAGTGGCTCTATTATTTTCTCTACCATTTTGTCATGAAATGCTAAATGGTGTTTAAATGCTGCTTTACCTTTTTTTGTAAGAGATACAAGAACTACTCTACGATCTTTTGAACTTCTAATACGCTCGACAAAACCTTTCTTCACTAGGTGATTAATAGCTATTGTAAGTGTTCCCACGGTGATAGACAAGGTTTTAGCAATAGAAGACATATTTCTAGATTTAGTAAACCCAACAGCCTCTATCGTATGCATATCTGTAATAGTCAATTCCTTGTATAGTCCTTTTGACAGACTTTTCTCTTCAACTTTTAATATATCATTAAACAAATGTACCAATATCTTATTTAACGTTTTTCTAGCTTGATCCATTTTATCACCTTTTCATTAGGTTTTCTAAATATTACGTGAAATTTATTACTTAATTGATGGTTAAGGTGTCAAAACTTAGTTTTGACACCTTAATCATTATTCTAAATATTGTATTTCCATTATTTGATCTGCAACTTCTTCAACACTAGCACCATTAATCAAATTATTCAAAGGCTCTGCTAATCCATCATATAATGTATATAACTTATAAGTTCTTATTGATGATATACCATTTTCTATTTGAGCCATGTATATATCAATTGGTATATAGGTGTAATATTCTGCCTGCTCTAGCAGTGACATTTCAGCAGGTAAACTTCCTGATTTTTCAGCGATTGATAGCATGTCATAATTATCTAATACTAAATAATCATATAACTCTTGAACCTTAGTAACCTTATCAGGATTCATCATTGCTGTAATAGCATTTAAATATAACCCAACTGAAGTATTATAAAATCTTGCTTCAAGTCCTTCTGGTAGTGGCATTGCACCTAATTGGTAATATGAGTTATAGTAGTCACTATCTATTTCACCAAAGTTATTCATCAAAAAGATTTCTGCACTATAATTATCAGTGTGTGTAAACATTTCCTCTAATGTATATAACTTATCAAGTACTCCCTCATCAGGCATTGTAACAATAGTATTTAACGTTTTAATAACAATATCTTTATTTAAAACTATATCATCTGAATATGGATCAATAACTGCTCCACCAAATCCATAATAAATCCCTAAAAATGCTGTAGGATCATTACTAGGATAAACAAATCTTTTTTCATACCACTCTGATTCATCTTTTAAGTATTCCCAATCTACTAATCCAATATTTTGGTGATCGCCATACAATAAATATTCCGGTCTAATTGTTAAAGGCATCATGTATTTAACCCCATTAAACTCACCAATTGCATCTGCGTTAGCAAAATAATTGTATTTGCTCATATCATAATATTGTTCAACATCAGCAATAACACCAAATGAACTTAAATCTTCAGCATAACTTCCATAAGATATTAAGGCATCAGGTAAATTATTATAGTCAATTTCTTCTAACCCATAATACACTATTGGTTCAACGTACATGCCATAATTAGCTGCTGTATTAAACAGGTTTTTATAGTCTGCTATTAATACATCTGGCAAATTGAACAATCCTACTTTTACACTGTCTTCAATTTCAACATAAAATTCATAACTTATAACTTCACTAAATTCCTCTGTTTCATAATCTGACGCAACAAAATTTATAACATGCTGTCCTGGACCAAGTATTACATATTCGTAGTAGTACATATAATTACTATCATATATTCTCGGATCACTTCCATCAATGGTATAACGCACTGTAATATTTTCTTCATCTCCAGTATAATTAATTAGAGAAATTTCTAATGGTCCCTCGTATGTACCTGATTCTATCTCTAGTATAGGATCAAGCAATTCAACAATAGTGGTTGTGTCATCGTTCTCTGTGTCACTATCTGTATCCTCTTCCACAAAATCACTCATATCGTAAACTTCTATAAAAGCATATGAAGTGCTTGAGTATTCCTGATATTTATTTGTAACAAGAACACTTAAATCCACATATCCTTCCGTGTCTAGCAAAATTCCATCTTTATACACTATACCTTCTGTCCTTGGATTTTCTCCATTTAAGGTATATAACACTGTCCCATGATCTGGAACATCTAATTCTAACGTAGTGCCTAGGTCATATTCCCATTCTAACCTATCAAGATTAACTGATGCAGGTATTAATTGTGTATACCACTCTCCTACTGTTTCACCATTACGGCGAATGTCTCTGCCATAATCTCCTATTGAGTCTATCGCTTTCTTAATATTAAGCTTCTCATTGTCAATATTACTCTCAACCATCTCAAGATAACTTCGAAGCCATTCATCTGCCTCATCATACATCTCACCTTTAATATAGCTATCTGCAATTAAATCCCAGGCTTCAATATTTAATTCATCTTCATCAACTAATTTAGTTAATTCTTCAATCGCTTTCTCATAATTATCGTTTCTAATCAATTCTTTAGCCTTGTCTATTTCAGTGACACTTTCACCAAAGCTACACCCTACAATTCCTATCATTAAAACTAAAACTATAATCATTGCTATTCTTTTCATAATTACCTCCTATGTGTATTGTACTCTCTACTGTTATCTCTCTTTCTATTTTAACCTTTGTCAAAAGATAATACAACTAACTATTATTTATATCATCT
>JAOZKH010000130.1:0-3558 GCA_029935405.1 Vallitaleaceae bacterium
TTTGATGAATAAGTATTATGATTTTAGTGAAGCACTTAGAAGAGTTCAAGAATATGTATCTAGTAACTATTCTATGTTACTTCTTGAACACATGGATGATAATAAAGAACAACTTAAATCTTATATAAAGAAGTTTTTAGAAGATAATGGTATTTTAGTAAGTAGTTATACGATAGATGAATTAGTTGACAGGTTATACATAGAAATGGCTGAGTTCAGTTTTTTATCAGAGTACTTTAAACAAGACAACATAGAAGAGATAAATATAAATAGTTTTGATGATATTAAAATAACCTACACAACAGGTGATATTATACCATCTAAGGAAAAGTTTAATTCACCTACTCATGCAATGGATGTTATTAGAAGACTTCTTCACCAAAGTGGAATGATCCTTGATAATTCTCAACCAATAATAGTAGGACATTTAAGTGAAAAAATAAGAATAACAGCAATAGCAAAAGGTATTGTTGATAAAGACGTTGGAGTTGCAGTATCAATAAGAATAGTAAATCCAAAGAAATTAACAAAAGCAGATTTAGTAAAGTCAGAAACAGCAAGTGAACAAATGTTAGATTTTCTATCACTTATTCATAGATACGGTGAAAGTATGTGCTTTACAGGTGCAACATCAAGTGGAAAAACTACATTAATGAGCCATATTCTATCTACGCTACCAGATAATAAAAGACTTTTTACTATTGAAAACGGAACGAGGGAATTTAATTTAACGAAAAGAAATGATAAAGGTGAAGTCATTAATAATGTTATCCATACAGTTACTAGAATGAATGAAGATAAAAGCCATTCAATCACAATGGCAAAGCTTCTAGAAACTGCATTAACTGTTAATCCAGATTATATATGTGTTGCTGAAATGAAGTCCGAGGAAGCTTTTTTTGCTCAAGAAGCAGCCCGCTCTGGACACGGAGTTTCAACAACCATTCACGCAAGTAGTTGTATAGCAACTTACTATAGAATGGTAACACTATGTAAACAAAAGTTTGATATGGATGATGGAACTTTATATAACTTAGTAACAGAAGCTTTTCCTATTGTAGTCTTTTGTAAACGTCTTGAAGATAATTCAAGAAAAATAATGGAAATAACAGAGTGCGTTATTAACGAGGATAGGAAAAGAGACATTAGAATTCTTTATCGTTATAATGTTGAAGGATTTGTAAGTATAAACGAAAAAACGAAAATCAAAGGATACTACGAAAAAGTAAATCAAGTATCTAAAGCCATGAAGAAAAGACTGATAGAAAACGGATTATCTAAAGATCATATGAAACTTATTTTTGGTGGTGAAATAGATGGGTAGCTTAATGTTTATAGCTTCAATACTTATGATAATAGGTTTGTTTCTTGTGTTTAAGCTATCGCCTTTTGAATTAATAGATGAGATGAATAGATTACTATCTAAAAGAAAAAAGGAAAGTTTAAAATCAAAAATTTTAGCTGTAAAAAAGGTGACAAAGAAAAAAGGAATAAGATACATTATTTTTGAAACAAAAGAAATATTACGTATGTCAGGTAGAGAAAATAGTTTTTTTATACTACTAGTAATATCTCTTATACTATTTGTTCTTGGTATGTTTATAGCTGTTAGTATAAACAATATAACACTAATACCGATTTTAGCTATAGGATTAGCAATGCTTCCTTTTTGGTATGTTAAACTCGTTGCCACTAAGTGGAAAAGCGAACTCAATAATGAACTTGAAACAGCACTGTCAGTTATAACCACTTCATATATTAGAACGGATAGTATTATAACTGCTATTGAAGAAAACATTGATTACCTTAACCCACTTATAGAAAATATCTTTAGAGAGTTCTTACTAGATAGTAAGTTAATTAATTCGAACTTAAAAATGGCATTAGAGAAATTAAGTAGGAAAATAGATAGTGATGTTTTTGGTGAGTGGATAGATGCCATTATAGCTTGTCAAGAAGACCGAACGCTAAAAGTTACTATTACACCAGTTATTGCTAAACTTTCTGACATGAGGATTGTGTCAGGAGAACTTAATAACATTTTGTATGAACCGGTTAAGGAATTTCTAATGATGATGACATTAGTAGTATTTAATATACCACTTCTTTACTTTCTTAATAAAGAGTGGTACGACACTCTAATGTACACAACAATAGGAAAAGTTGCGTTATCTATATCAGCACTGGTTTTATTTGTTGGTATATCAGGTGTTATTAAACATAGTAAACCAGTTGAGTATAGGAGGTGACTTAGTTGTATGAAATAATAGCAAGCTTTAGTTTAACAGTTTTTATAGGTACTTACTTTGTGCTACTTGAAATATTTAAAGTGCCGACAAAGCGAAGGAATAAAACCTTTTTAGCTGTTAGTAGAAAAGGTATACAAAAAGAAAAATTTCTAGAAGTATTTATCTTAGAGTTAGCACAAAAAATTGGGTTACTTATTAAGCTTAGTAATCAAAAGAAAAGAAAACTATTAAATAGCTTAGAATCTGTGGGAATAAACATGACACCAGAAACATTTATAGCTAAAGCCTATGTAAGTACAGGATTTATTTTGTTGTTTGGTGTTTTAGCTCTTTTCATATTTCCAATCATAGCACCAGTAATAATTGTTATAGGGATTTTAGTACTTTTTAATGAACTAAACAGTGTAGATGAATTTTTGAAAAAAAGTAGAGAAGAGATAGAAAGAGAACTTCCAAGGTTTGTAAATACTGTTTCAGCAAGCTTAAAAACAAGCAGAGATGTACTTATGATACTAGATGTTTATAAGGAAACAACAAAAGGTGCTTTTAAGAGAGAACTAGAAATAACAACGGGTGATATGAAAACAGGTAACATAGAATCAGCACTAACAAGATTTAATACAAGAATTAATAGTAATATGCTTTCAGAAGTTATTAGAGGACTTATTGGTGTGGTAATAGGTGATTATAATATTGTTTACTTTGAAATGCTAAGTCATGACTTTAAAGCGTTAGAAATACAAAAGTTAAAAGCAGAAGTCATGAAACGACCAGCTAAAATAAAAAGATACTCAGTTATGTTACTTGCTTGTTTCATACTTACTTATTTAAGTGTTATGTTCATGCAAATAATTGAGAGTATGGGCAACTTGTTTTAAGAGAGGTAATAAAAGATGAATATTATTAAACCAGTAAAAATTATTATAAAAAATAACAAAGGTGAAAGTATGATTGATACAGCGATCGTTGTGTTTGTGGTTGTTATGATGATTGCATTTTCGCTGAGTGTATTACCAGTAGTTATAGAAAAATCAAAACTAGATACCTTTGCACAAGAAGTGGTAAGGGTAGCTGAGATTGAAGGAAGGATAGGTAATAATATAAGTGATAAGATAAATGCTATGAAAACTAGCACAGGAATTAATCCTAGTGTTAATTGGTCAAGGACAGGAAATGTTCAGCTAAACGAAGAATTTAGCTTGATTTTAAGTCATGAAACAGATATAGGCTTCTTTACGTTTGGATCGTTTAAAATAACACTTACATCAAAGGCAACAGGGAGGAGTGAAGTTTATTGGAAGAACTAAAT
>JAOZKH010000130.1:3658-6683 GCA_029935405.1 Vallitaleaceae bacterium
GAATATTTAAGAATGAAAACTATAGCAAAAGGAATAAGAGATAGCCTAGAATCAGCAGTCATATCAGTTGTTATTCAAAACTGGGATAATAACTATGAATCTCTTAGACAAGGTTATTCAGGTGGTTATGATTTAGATGAAAGTAGTGATAACTGGGCTATGGATGTAGATGAAGGCGCTGTATATAATAATCTAGGAAATGCACTTGGACTTTTGAATTTTGGGAATAAATATGTAAAGTTTGCAGGTGATGATGTTGAGTATTACTTGTATGATTTAGATGTTGTAGTTCTTAATGCAAGGTTTAGAGGTGATGAGAGTGATCTGTTTAAAGCAAGTGCTAAGATTACCTTAGAAGTTCCCTTTAAGTTTGGGTGGGGACATGTGCCAAATATTATAGTACCACTTAGATTAACTGCAAAGTTTACACCAAAGTTTTAAGAAAAAAGACCAATAAAGAAAATGATTTAGGTAAAAGATATAAAATTCGCAATGTTATTTTAAGCAACATAAATATCAACTATAAAAAAATACGGCTGTATTTGACTAAAAATGTTAATCGTAGTATCATTAAGACAAGGAAAAAGTATATTATTTAACTGAAAGGTGGATTATAATGAAATCACTATCAATGATTAAATTAGCAGAAACAGTCAAAGTAAATAGGAAAAAATTAGGTTTAAAACAAGAAAATCTAAGCGAATTAACAGGTATAAACAGAGCATTAATTAGTAGGATAGAAAGACATGATTTTATACCATCAATTAGCCAGATTGAGATGTTAGCAAAAGTTCTATCATTTGATATTACAACTATGTTTATTGAAGAACAAGAAGCTAATACGTTTATAGCATTAAAAAGTGAAGTGTTAAATGATAATGAACGCGAAGGTGTAGAAAAATTATTTACAATGATGTTGTCTTTAAGACAACAAATATTATTAAGGAGTAAGTTTGAAAATGGAAAAAGTCATTAAATTAGATGAATATGAAATAGAAGAAATAAGAAAACTTGTTAGTGGTGAAAGACAAAAATTAGGATTTATGGATAAAACACCAATAGCAAACGATTTGTCCACAGTACTTGATGACTTAAACATTATATTATTAGAACACCCAATAGAATCAGAAAGTGAAAAACAAGTTTTTTCGGCAGCTATGATGTATTCAAAAGAAGGGGGAAAGGAGCTTGTATTTATTGGGCTAAATACTGCAGATTATTATGATAAACAGTTGTTTGCTATTGCACATGAATTATACCATTATTATACAAAAACAGGATCACATCTTAGTAGACAAGAAAGTGAAGAAAATATAGTAGAAGCAAAGGCAAACCGCTTTGCAGCAGAGTTTTTGTTGCCTGAAAATACATTAAAAAGTATTGTTGTGGAATCTTTTAAAACATCTTCTCTAGAATATATCAATCTTCAAATAATCATTAGATTTATAGCAAGACTTCAATGTACGTGGTGGTTGCCATATCGCTCAGTTGTAAAGCGACTAAGAGAAATAAATGCTATATCAATGCAGCAATATAATGAGTTATACAAAATGAATGAACGAGATTTCACAAGTGATTATGGGAAATTAGGGTTAGCTATTAATGCTGAGGTGTTTAAAAAGCTTAATGTTGCAACAAACATAATTGGTACTTCCGCAAAAGATATAGAAGTGATTATTCGAAATTTTGAGGATAACATCATTGATGAAGATACTTTTGCAAGCACGTTGAAACTTTTTGGAAAAACACCAGATGATTTTGGATATTCAGTTATAGTATCAGATGAAGATTTAGATGAAATAGATGCATATTTTGATGAGGAGAAAGATGATGAAAGTTAATGTACTTGATCAAAAGGGGGACGAAGAAATATAAAAAAATCAGGCAATTATTTGAAAGAGCTTTCATTCAAATTGAAAATTTCAGTTGTAAATAGACCTTTGGTGACATATAATGAATTAAGATATAGAAATTGAATAGTAGTACACATTTAAAATAATCCTATTTACAGTTTAGTGTTTTAGGTGTATACTGAAACTAAGTGAAGGGAGTGAAATCCCGACGTTATAATTGGATAGAGAGTGAAATCTCGACACTTTAAAGTAAAATACACCATTTTAGGTGTATTTTATTGTTTTTGGAGGGGTAAATGAATTATTCGAATACAGATATAAAACCAAAAAAAGTAATGTATGTAAATTTTGAACCAATTAAGCCTAATGAATTTGGTGGTAAACATTTAGCTGTAATTCTCAAAAACAATGGAGATAAGACGGCAATAGTTGTTCCATTGACTTCTATAGGACCAAGAGATAATAAAATCCAAATTAGCTTACCAACGCATATACCTGGCTTCCCCGTACTTCTGAAAGTCGAGAACACTTATGCCACGTTAGATAATATTAGAACTGTTCAATTTCAAGGTAAAAATCCTGGGGATGGACGATTTACTGATGTCATGTCTGATGTATGGAAGCCATTATATATTGAAATCAGTGATAATGATTTCAATAGAATTGTCGATGGTTGTATGACGCATTTGGAACAGAATGTTAAAGAAAACTTTAGATTAAAAACACACTTAGATAGAGTTCAAATCATCCTTTCAGAACGAGTGATAAACATTGCTTATTCAATCAAAAAAGCGTCAGAGGATACAGATATTAAGGAAATGCAAAACGAGATACGTAATTATATTCATATGACAATAGATTACAAACCGTACTTAAAGAAAATTGATTTCGAAAATAGTATTGATACGATTATAAATGACGCAGTTAATCAAAATATCGTACAAATGGTTGATGAACCAGATGAAATTGAGAGTATTGAAGTTGACGCATAGTATTTAAAGAGATGGCATACATTGTTATCTCTTTTTTTTGCAGAAAGCTATGAAGCGTGGAACATACCACGCTTCATAGCTTTCGTTACTTACTGCAATTACGAAGTAATGCTAAACCTTGCTCAGTTATATTACTGACTCTAGCGTCAATAATTATATTATCACCGTCTTTTCTTGAAT
>JAOZKH010000131.1 GCA_029935405.1 Vallitaleaceae bacterium
TGGCATTAAGCAATTATACCTTATCGACTGGCTTTTGGAGACTGAATAGTAACGAATAGAATCGAACACATGATTAATGCTAACGTTTTCATTGACATATTTCTCATTAAGCCTTATACTATTTTTAGTTTGAGGGAGTAACTTTCCTATCAATATAGGAATCAAAGTCGTCAATACGGATTATAAACTCCCGGCTTTGGTGGCGAAAGCTTTGTGAGACTCTACGATTGTTACTTATTATAGTAGCTTTTGTAGCGTTTTTTTATTTTTACACTTTTTATTTATGGTTAAGGTGTCAAAACTAAGTTTCTCTAATCCTAACCATATACATAACCTACATTTTATCAATGAAAGGATTACTATGGAATATTTAATCTCTTATCTTGAAGATTTAAACACAGTTATAATACTTATCTTAATTGCAGCTTTATTATGGGTCTTAGGAAAAGGTGCTGACATCTTAGTTGATGAAGCAGTTAGTTTATCAATACATTGGGGTATTCCTAAGATGGTTATTGGTGCAACTATCGTTTCACTTGGAACAACTTTACCCGAAGCAACTATTTCTGTTCTAGCTGCTATACAAGGTAATCCTGATCTTGCCCTAGGAAACGCAATCGGATCAATCATTGCTAATACAGGCCTTATTATTGGTTTAGCAGCTTTAATTGGCAACTTACCTGTTGATAAAAACGTTATTAACCGACAAGGTTTTGTGCAATTATCTACAGGACTATTACTAGCTTTTGTATGTTTACCATTTCTAACATCTGTTCCCGGAGGTAATATACCTCAGTTTGTCGGATTTATATTTTTAGGTCTTTTAGCTATTTATATTTATTTTTCAATGAAATGGTCTAAAGATTCAGGCGTAGATGAAGGTGCTTTATTAGAAGAAGAAAGATCATCTGTTGTTTCTCAGATTCTCAAATTAATTCTTGGAATTACTTTAATTATTATCTCTTCTAGAATTTTGATTCCGGCAGTTGAAATCACAGCAATAAGAGTAGGTATCCCACAGGCAATAATCGCAGCTACACTAGTTGCTTTTGGTACAAGTTTACCAGAACTTGTAACAGCTATTTCGGCAGTTAGAAAAGGTCATGGTGAATTAGCTATCGGAAATATTATTGGAGCCGATATCTTAAACGTACTTTTTGTTGTAGGAAGTGCAGCTGCAGTAACAACTAGTGGATTAGATGTACCAGCAAGCTTCTTTAAACTTCAGATTCCTACAATGATTATTGTGTTAGTACTTTTTGGCTTTTTCTCAATAGGCAAGAGTCGAAAAATCGACAAAAAAGAAGGCTTATTATTATTAGCAATTTATCTAGTTTATTTAGTTCTGAACTTTACGTGGATTAGTTAAAAATATTTCAATTTATTCATTGGGAGATTATTATGACTATAATATTACTATTTATCATCTATCTTGCTTTTATTAGTCTTGGGCTTCCTGATTCTCTATTGGGAGTTTCATGGCCAGCTATTAGAGCACAATGGGATTTACCATTAGATGCAGCAGGTCTTGTATCACTTATTACAATTGGCTTTACTGTGCTATCTAGTTTACTTAACGGACATATTGTTAGGAAAATTGGTACTGGTAAGTTAACATTTATCAGCTGTTTAATGACAGGTGGTGCACTATTTGGTATTTCACTTGCTCCATCCTATTTTTGGGTATTACTTCTTGTTATTCCTTTAGGTTTTGGTGCTGGTAGTGTTGATGCAGCACTAAATACTTATGTAGCCACACACTTTAAGTCTCATCATATGAATTGGTTACATTCATTCTGGGGAGTTGGTGCCACAGCAGGTCCTATTATTATGGGAAATTACTTACTACATGCTACGTGGCGTGAAGGTTATAAATCTATTGCTATCATACAACTACTTCTAGCTTTTATTTTATTTTTTTCATTACCTTTATGGCAAAAACATAAATCCCATACAATGAGCAATTTATCCGAAGAGGAACTTAATATAGAACCTGATAAAAATATTATGCAAAAAAAAGGACTAGTTTTTGCATTGATAACTTTTTCATTCTATGTTTCCGTTGAAATGTCAATTGGTTTGTGGGGAAGCAGTTATCTTGTACAGATAAGAAATATCTCAATTAACACTTCTGCAACTTGGATTGCTCTTTACTTTGGTGGAATTACCGCAGGTAGATTTATATCTGGATTTATATCTTATAAACTTAATAATAAGCAAATGATACGTTATGGTATATTAATCTCTATTATTGGTGGTGTTTTAATACAATTACCACTTCCTGACTTTATGTTAATGTCTGCATTTGTATTAATTGGTTTAGGTTTCGCTCCGGTTTTTCCTGCTATGATTCACGAAACCCCTGTGCGTTTTGGCAAACATAATTCTGGTGTTATTATAGGTTATCAAATGGCTGCTGCTTATTTAGGTAGTGCAATTCTCCCTCCATTATTTGGTGTAATTGCTAGACACATTGGTATGGAAGTATTTCCACCATTTGTACTTATTACAACAATATTGGTTTTAGTTTTCTCTGAATTACTTACTTTAAAAACAAAAAAATAGTGCAACTGTCTTTTTGATGTTGGAATAAAGTCAAAAAATAATATTTGTGATCTGAAATCGCTATAAGACATACAAAATAGATGTAGTACGAAGTGGGAGCGCAAGTCCTAGACCAGATACAGGAACATCTTACTACTGCCATAAATGACAGCAGAAAGATATTCCTATATTAGGTCAAGGACTAGAATTCCCATGGTATCGTACCACATCTATTTTGTTATATACCGAGTCACAAATTTTATTTTTTTCGTATCCAAAAACCAAATATCATAAATAGTAGACCAATGCTTAGGTAAGATTCTAGTGGTGTTCCACTTGCTTCAGGTAGTATTTCTTCAAAGATATCAATAGTGAATTCTTCTTCTTCACCATCTGGTGTTATTATCACAACCACAATTTTGTCTGTTCCATCAAACTCAGGCCCAGGTGTGTAAATAATTGTTCCGTCTTCTTCAATAGTTACCTTACCTTTTTTAGGTTCTTCTATAATCTTAATTTCCTTGATTTTTTTCTTTGGCTTATAAGTTATTTCCGGATTATCCTCAGGTTTAGGTTCTTTCTCATATGTTGGTTCTTCTGGTTCTGGTGTTGGTTCTGGTGTTGGTTCTGGTGTTGGCTCTGGTTCTGGTGTTGGCTCTGGCTCTGGTATTGGCTCTGGTGTTGGTGTTGGTGTTGGTGTTGGTGTTGGTGACGGAAGTTTATCATTATCTAATGTGAATGTTTTAGTTGCACTATTTATTGTAAAAACATACGGTGTTGCATCTAGTTTATAACCTGTTGGAGCTTTTGTTTCTGTCAATGTATGCTCTAAGTATAATAGACTACTTACCGTAATCTCACCGTTTACATCAGTTGTTAAGGTACCAAGTATCCTGTCTCCCCGTTTAAGTTCATACTCTGCACCGGCAAGTGTAATGGCATTATCATTCTTGTCGACTTTAGTAAGTGTGAAACTACCTACCTCTCCTGTACCAGTTCCAAATCCAGAAATAGAAGTAAAATCTTCTTCAACTGTATCTGTTTTAGTACCAAAGTCAACACTATTTCCAGTTAATTCTATACTATTGCCAACTTTTTTATTAATAACTTCTTCTTCAATAATATTAGCACTATAAGTAATGTTAAACTTATCATCAATTATTGCAGCATTTTTTGCTGTTAATACTATAATTGTAGGTTCTGTAATTAATATTTTAGATTCAATAGTCACGTCAAAGTAATCATCGAAATCCATTCCACCCTCTGCTATTGCAAAGCTATTTAGATCTATTTCTAAACCTTGACTAAGCGTATCTTTGATAATTAAATTTTCTATAGTAGATCTACTCTCGTTAACTAAAACTGTATAATCTACAGATGTAGTACCGTTCAATATACTATTTTTTGACACAAATTTATCATAATCATCATATGTCACTGTATCAGTAAATGATTCTCCATTCTCTAACGATGCTGTGTTTATATAAGTATTTTTTGAAATACCATCAAATTTAGTTTTATACCTTATTTCATACGGTGTATAATGGTTTCCTACAAAATCAATAGTAAAAGATTTTTTATCGTTTGCTTCGGTTACCGTATAATTATTTCCTGAAATAACTCCTAAAACATTCAGCGTTCCATTTGCATTTAGCGTATAATCATAAACTTTTATCGATCCTTCAACAAGAGTTAAACCTATGGGAAGTGTATCTGTCAATTGTTCATTAATCATTGTTTTAGAGAAATAATTAATGTCAATTATCCAATCAACTTCTCTATTAGGCGCATCTAGTATTCCTGATTTTTGGCCATTTGTTTTTGCTGTATTAACTAACTTAGGTTTATGATTTTTTCTAAGTGGACCTCCTGTTTTTCCTGTCCATGTAAACTCAGCTGTATTGGTATAACTAAGATTATTTCCGTGTGTGTTAGAATTAATAGTTGTATTATATACGACAGTATACTCTGCTAAATTCACCGTATTAGCAAAACTTATTTCAAATGAAGGCACAACTGTTACATCAATTCCGCTGACACTTAAAATTTCTGTTCCTCTTTTTATTGTATAACTTTCATCACTAGCATTATCTTCTGTACTTAGTACATTATCATCAAGATCTACAACCGTTTTATCAAGTTCTACGTCTGTTCTATATACACTTATATTATTAAAGTTTGCTTCACTTAAATACTGATCATCAGCAATTGTATCTGTAATAATCAAACCATTTATTAATTCTTTTATAGGATTAACAATTAACTTCCAATTTATGTTCTTAGTCAAGTAGTCAATACCGTCACCAACTCTTTCCTTAGAATAAACATTTGCAATTGTAGCTGTTATAGTTATAGGTTCACCATATAGCCCAATAGTTCCTGTATTTGTAAAATTAGTTATATCATAATCTTGAATTTTTGTTTTGTAGCTTATTTTGTATGCTGCGGTTACTTCGTCAGTAAACTCAAGCTCAAATCCTCTAATATCCATATCATTTTCAATAGCAGCATTACCATCAGTGTCTTTATAGTTAATTGTATATGCATTAAAGGTTGCATCTTCATTAGTTATTAATGCTGCAAGATTAACATCCACATTATCCTCATCAGGATCAAATGTATGTGAGTGGTCCAATGTTAACGCTTCAACAACAATATCTGTAGCTCCAGCAATGTACAATAATTCATTATCACTGAAGGTATCTATAACCGTTTTATCTGCACCTAAGCTTGCTTCGCCTAAGTTTATATATATTTCCCACTCAATAAATTTATTATCATCATAACCTATATTGCCTTTTCCTTTTTTGTAGAATACTCTACCTAGTTTTGCTGTAACTGTTGGTTGTCCATCTTTAGGCAAAGCCTCTCCTAGACTATGTATAAGCTTTGCTTGGTTAGTAAATGATAGCTCATCTGTAAATGGTAAGCCATCTGCAGATAATGATAAAGCATCATCTTGGGTTTTTCTAACACTATTGTCAATGTCACTAGAATAGGTTATAGTATATTCTTCTGTTACATCGTTTATAAATTCAATTTGAAAAGAAAATGTATCAGCTCCTGCCGGCGTATTGATAATATAATCGTTTCCTCCACCTATAGTTAGAGGATTACCACTAGCATTTTTAACTACAATATTTTTATAATCAAGACCTGTTGGTAAAGTATCTTCAACAAATACATTCTTAAGTGTATAGTCAGAATTATTAATAATAATGGTCCAATCAATAGTTTCTGTATTATAATCACTTGATGCCAAACCAGTCTTATCCATTAAATATCCTCTTGAAATAGGAACATTAACTGTTGGTAAAAACGACCCACTATTTAATTTGACTTTATTTTTATAAACAAACTCTGTTGTTGTATAATCAATTTTTAACGGATCGATTTCTGTTTTGTATTTGATTCTATATGCTCTATTAGTATCATTAAAAGAAAAGTTTACCGCTCCATCTAAACCTGTTTTATTATCTGCTTCTGCATTTGTAAACACAGGTGCGCCGGATAAATCTCCTGAAGCATCGATAGCACTCTCAGAAATACTTCCGTCACTAGAAACATTTAAATAAACAATAGAAAATGTAGCGTCTGCGTATTTTAACAAACTAGAATACTTATCACTTATCTGTGGCGCTGTTAACCTGTCTAAATTTGTATTAAAATCTATCGTCCAATCTATAAATTCCGTATCACCTTCTCTAGCACCAGTTTTTTCTAATTCATTCCCACTATTAGGATCAATGTCAAAAGTAATGTCAGATGTTGCCCCATCACCAAATGATGTTTCCCATTTATATGGTAGTTCTATCACTTTATATGTTGTATTAATAGCAACTTCAATGTGTACATTTCCACTAACTTCAGATTCGGCATCCGTACGTGGACTAAAAATAAGTTTCAATTCATATTCATCTTTATCTACTACTTTTGCAATTTCCCATGTACCATAATTCCCATTAGCACCTGTTAAATTTCCGTTTCCGCCAACTGACCAATTAACTGTATCCGGCAGTTTATGAGTTAAACTATCCCCCTCTGCCGAAAGATATGCATTTGCTATTTTCCATTCAAAATCAAAACTTT
>JAOZKH010000004.1:0-5198 GCA_029935405.1 Vallitaleaceae bacterium
GCAACGCTTCGAAGAAGCAAGCAAAGATGGAATTTTGGATAGAAGTGGTAATATACAAGGAAGACGAAGATAAGTCGAAGGAGCATACACCAGTATGTGACTGAGAACGCATCAAAGTCTGACGCAGTAGATTGCAACTTATAGCCAAAATTTGCGGATGTGGCGGAACTGGCAGACGCGCTAGACTTAGGATCTAGTATCTATGATGTGCAGGTTCAATTCCTGTCATCCGCACTAAGAGCTTCAAACCTTTATATAACAAGGGTTTGAAGCTCTTTTTTGTACGTAAAGCAATATCTACCTACTCGTAAGTTGCATAATCATAATACGTATGATATCATGAAGTATATTGAGTAGAGGTGGTGCTATAATGTTTGTTGGTAGAGAAGTTGAACTTAGTAAATTGAATAAACGCTATGACGGCAGCAGATTTGAGTTTGCTGTTATTTATGGTCGGAGACGTGTTGGGAAGACGACGCTTATTCAGCAATTTTGCAGAGAAAAGAAAGCGATTTATTATATTGGTCGAGAAGTGAATGATGGACTGAATCTTGCGAATTTTAGTAGAGAGGTTTTTCGAGAATTGAATCCAGGAAGTAGTGCAGAAGTAGTATTTGATAGTTGGGAAAGTGCTTTTGATTATATAGCAGAGGCTTCTATCAAAGAACGGATTATTTTGGTTATTGATGAGTATCCTTATGTGGCGGCTGCGAATCGGTCAGTTTCTTCTATACTCCAAGCACATATAGATACAAAATTAAAAGACAGTAAACTTTTTCTAGTTCTATGTGGTTCTTCTATGAGTTTTATGGAAAATCAAGTGCTTGGCTATCAAAGCCCACTGTATGGGCGTAGAACGGTTCAATTCAAAATTAAACCATTTACATATTATGAATCATCTCAAATGCTTCAGACTTATTCCTATGAAGAGCAGATTCAGTTACACATCATTACTGGTGGTGTACCAGAATATCTTTCAAGAATTGAGACAGATTTAACAATGGTGGAGAATATCGTTAACCTTTTTCTGGACCAGGCAGGGCACTTATATGAGGAACCAGCAAATCTTCTTAAACAGGAGCTTCGGGAACCGGCGACTTATAATAGCATCATCGAAGCCATCGCTGGAGGTGCTTCAAGATTAAGTGTGATTGCTAGGAAAACTAATATGCCTAGCAATACATGTAATAAATATATAAGATCACTTGTAGACCTTGGAATTGTTAAAAAAGAAAAACCAATTACGGAAAAACACGGTAAGAAAACAATTTATCTACTGGAAGATCAAATGTTTAGGTTCTGGTACAGATTTATTCCAAAAAACATGAGCAGCATAGCATCGGGTTTAGGACTAACAGTTTATAAAAGATTTATTGAACCGAATCTTTCAGCATTTATGGGACTATCCTTTGAAGGTGTCTGTTCGGAATATTTGCTTAAGAGAAATAGTGAGGTGAAGTTACCGTTGCTTATTGGTGATATAGGCAGATGGTGGGGAAACAACCATGTAGAGAAGCGCCAGGAAGAGATTGATATTATAGCCACAGATGGTACAGACGCTCTATTTGGTGAATGTAAATGGCGAAATGAGCCTGTTGGTATTGGTGTAGTTGAAGACCTGAAACGGAAAAGTCAATTACTTAAGATGTATACAAATAGATACTATATTCTTTTTTCAAAAAGCGGCTTTAGTAAGGAGTTGATAAGAATCGCCGATGCTGAAGGTATATTGCTTGTAGATTTAGAAAGTTTATTTAGACGTTAAATATTGCAGAGATTCTGACCAATTGATTTAAATGAGTAGTTGAAATAATACATTTAACATACTAATCAATAATAAATGCAATAAAAAGTTGCGCATATTACACAAGTATGATACTATACAAGTATAGCATCATACTTGTGTAATATTAAATGAAATTAAATTTAGTACGAGAAAGGAGAAAAAATGCCGCTAAAACATGGACTTTTAGGATTGCTAAAATATAAAAGTGAGACGGGCTATAATCTAGATAAAAGCTTTAAATATTCTTTGGGTTTTTTCTGGAAAGCACAAACTAGTCAAATATATAGAGAACTTAACAAAATGGAAAAAGATGGATGGTTAGATTCTGAGATGATCATTCAAGTTGGCAAACCAAATAAGAAACAGTATGCAATAACAGATGCAGGACAAGAAGAATTAAACAGGTGGCTTCATAATCATGAATCAATGGAATGGATTACACTGCGAAGCGAATTCTTAATGAAACTGTTTTTATCTGGAGATAAATCATTAGAAGAAAATATTGAATATCTAAAACAGTATCGTGATACATGCAAAGTATTAATGAAAGGAATGGAACAAGCAGGAGCTATTATTGAAGAACAAGCAGTAGCTCTTAATGATAAGGAAAGTGCATTTTATTGGGAATTAACTGCGGATTATGGATTTGATCATTATACAATGTGCTTAAACTGGGCAACGAAAACAATTAAAAAATTGGAGGACAAAATTAATGAAAAGAATAATTAGCTTATTACCATTTGTATTAGTTATTGCACTAAATGTATTTGCACAGGTATTACATTATGAATTGGATAGCATAAGGGTTGTTGCTATAATAGCAGGTTCACTGCTCATAGTTAATATGCTTATTGCTATGATGTTGAAAATAAAAGATTATTTTATATATGGAATATCCGTTGTAGGGATTGCTGGAATTACATTTCTTCTTATTGGAGGACCAATAGGGGATTTATATATCCATCATATTATTACAGGTCTATATGTAGGACTATTTATTGTTTCCTTTTTCCCACCACTTTTAAAGATAAAACCTTTTACTATTGAAATTTCTAAAGGTGACTATTCAACAGCCATCACAAAGGGAACACAGTTTTTAAAAATCAATTTAATTCTTAATTATTTATGGGCATTATTATTCTTTATTGCAATAATATTAACAAATGTTACTTATACAAGCAATGAAATATTTCAAACCGTTTTGGCAACAGCAATACCAATTCTTTTACAAGTTATCGTAGGTATTCCGATGACAATGAAGTTACCGAGAATTTTAATGGATGTTGTAAAAGGTGATCAATTACATTTTGAATCAATTAAGGAATTGTTTGAATCAATGCCATTTGGACTTAATAAAAAACGCGCCGAAGGTTTAGATGTTATAGTTCAATTTATATTAACAGGTGATGAGCCGACAATTGGTCATTTAACTATTAGAAATCAAAGATGTACTTATACAGAAGGACAACATGAAGAGGCAACAACGATTATAAAATGTGATTCGAAACTTTGGTTAGATATTTCAAATAATGAAGTTTCAGGTGATGCAGCATTTATTAATAATGAATACGAAGTTGAAGGTGACGCAGGTATATTATTAGGCTTTGCTAAGTTATTTAGTACAGAAGAAGACGTAGAAGTTAAAGTGAAAGCAAAGAGCAAAACAACAGAAGTAAGTTATAAGAAATTTGCTCCAAATAAGATAAAAAATGTTATTGTTTTTGATGGTGGTCCTAGAAAAGATAACATGAGTAAAACAACTCTTGCAACAAAGAAGTTTTGTGAAGGCTTAGAGTCTGAGGGAGCAGTGGTTGAATATATTAGGTTAAAAGATAAGGATATTAAAAACTGTACAGGATGTTATACATGTTGGACAAAAACACCTGGGCAATGTATCTACAAAGATGATATGCCAGAACTGCTTGAAAAGTACAGAGCAGCAGATTTAATTGTATTTGCTTCACCGTTATATATATTTAATGTAACAGGAATTTTAAAAACTTTTATGGATAGATTGTTACCACTTATGAAACCATATATGCTATTATCAGAAGAAGGATATATTACGCATCCTGATCGTTATCCTGAACAAGGAGAGCAAGGATTTGTTGTGTTTGGAGCTGCAGGTTTCCCAGATTTAGATAATAACTTTGACGGTATGAGAGCCATGTTTAAAATGTGGAACTCACATAGTGAAAACATGCATATGATGGGAGAGTTTTATATTACAGCAGCTGAACTGTTAGCTCAACCAGTATATCGTGATAGAAAAGACAAATTACTAGAAACATGTTACAAAGCAGGAATTCAAATTGTAAAAGAGGGATATGTAAATCTTGAAGATATGACAAGTGTTTCAGATCCTGGTGTATCGTTAACTACTTTCCAAAGTCAGTCAGACATGTTCTGGGAGTCAATGGAAGGAAAAGAAGCATTTTTAAAAGCAGCACCTAAACTATAAAAAATAAAATATAATAGTAGTATTCAAATAATAGTCCAACTCGTCTGTTTTATAAGACGCGTTGGACTATTTAAGGAAGGTGCTTCTACAATTCGTTATTATAATAAGACTGATAAAAATTATGTCTGACTACATTCAATGCTCACTTGTATACTCTCTTTCTTATTTTTTTACTAACTCATAGATGTTTCCTATTCTTGTAAATCCGAGTTTGTTGGCCGTTGCAGTGGAAGCTGTATTATCAGCACTTGCACGCCATAAAGTGATACGATCGGTGTTTTTAACAAGATTAGCAACACATGCTGTTATCAATCCCTTTCCCCTATAATCAGGATGGGTTATTACACCAATATCAGCAACGTTTCCCCAATACCAATAAGAACCTACCGATACGAGCATATCATTATTAAATACGCCAAAGACCAAATCATCATCACAGCTAACCTGACCTTGCTCCTTATCCTCATCGCTTATGTGAGATAGAAACTGGTCGAATATGAGTTTATCACTTTCAGTGATTCTTTTCACTTTATATTCTGATGGAAGTAAGTATTCGATTTCATGATTTGAATTCAATATGTTCATATAGGTTTTATCATGAATAAAATATCCTGGATTGTACGCCAAAATATCATTAATTGTCATGCCATCACTTGCGTCAGGCATGCATATATTATCATATTTATTGTTGAAAATCCACATGCCATTTTCACCTAAATCATAGACGACAGTTTGTTTTCGCTGTTCATCTTTTGTAACATAATTTTTCACAAACGGCGACCCATCTGTTATATAGCTAAAATAAGATTTAATAAATTTTTTCATAGTATCTCCTAGTCTCCAAGATTTTTTTTGTTGATTTCATGATTTGCACTCCTTACTTGCATTGCTCAAAAGTTCCTCTAATCTTTCAATTTCTATCTTCAAAATTCTAAGACCAAAATCATCGAT
>JAOZKH010000004.1:5298-52033 GCA_029935405.1 Vallitaleaceae bacterium
TCGATATAGTTGTCAAGCAAGCTATGGAGCCGAAGTGAATTTTAATGATTTAAAAGGTAGCGAATGGTACTACAATAATGTAAAGATATTAGTAGAGGACACTAGAAGTATAATTATAGATCAGATATACATTGATGATGTTCTGATTGTAGAATAAAAAAATACTGTACATATAAGAGTCCAACTCTTCTGTACTATAAGATAAGTTGGACTCTTTAAGTATGCTCTTAAATTGTTAGCTAAGGTTCAAAAACTACATTTTGCTATCTTAATCATTATTGATAAGACTTAACATTTTTAGTGCAATGTTTTTGGTATCGTTTTCATATTGAGGCCTTGCACAAGAGCGGGATTTAATGTTTAGTTCTTGTATATGAAATTCTCGAAGCTCTTCTTCTGTGATTTGAAATGCATATTTACGTTCAAAAAGTTTTTCAACTAGTTCTTCATCTTCTGTATCATCTTGAACGAGAATGCCAAATGGTATATCAAGAATCAAACACTCAGAAACAGAAGACCAACCTCCCTTGATTAGTGCAAAGGAGCAAGCAGCTATATAATCTTGTGTGTGGGAAACTCTTTTTGGTAACTTAACAACGTGGACATTTCCTTCAATAACTACGTTACCGGTTGTGAATATATTACCAGATGGGAAGTTAACCTTAAAGACTTCTTGTTTTTTCTCAACTTGACCAACGCTCATATAAACTGCAGGCCAATAGGTTCTTTTAAGATCAGAAGTTGCCATATTGTTTACAAGGCGACAGACTAGGCCAACATCTTCCATAGGACAGTCAATACCTTCCATAGAATCTGAAAGTTCATATCTATACAATAAATCAAGTTGATTATAGAAATCTTTATAAATATTAAGAAGATCTTCTTGAAGGCCCATGGATTTAAACCTGTTATACCAAGTATAGTTTGAGATGCCAATAACTTTTACACCTAACTTTTTACCAACCATGATTCCAAGAATGCTTATATCTGTAATGACAATAGCTATATCCATAGCCTTCAACAGATTATGTTGATTCTTAACGCGACGTGGTAGTTCTCTTAGGTATTCACGAATGTTTTCTTCTGTTTCTTTGACGTTGACTTTTAACGAGTTTTCGTAAAATGCTGAATTAGCATCAGTATCAACATCTATAAAAATAAGGCGTTCTTCATATTTTCTTAACCCTACTTTGGCATGATCATTCTGATTTTTGTTACATGCAATCAAAACATTGTAGTCGCTGCTTTCAAGTATTTGTTCAATAATAGCCATACTTCTTGTCAAATGACCAAAGCCACTATCTGTAATGTAATAAGCAATTGTTTTCATTAGTTGACCTCCCAATCAATTGTTGGTTAGTGTGTCAAAACTGAGTTTCTCTAATTCTAATATGTAGTTTCGATACCTTAACCATTGTTAGATATATAAAATTATAGCATATTTTCATATGATTAATAAGGAAAATATTAACAAAATACTTTTGGCACTCTACTATAGTTGGTTTAATATAATTTAATGGTGCGTAGTATCCGCATAAGCAATTCGACCTACTGTTTGACAAATAGATAGGGCTATGGTACTATAATCATGATTTGGTCAGTAGGACAAAAATATTTGCCACTGAAAATCCAAGAAGAAATTCTTGACGAAGAAACAAAAGAAGAGCTTGGGGAAGCTTATATATCAAAGCACCATGGCTAGAAATATGTCGTGGTGCTTTAATGTACCTTATGAAATGTGGCTTTACATAAAAATAGAAGTATGTTACTATTACACTAGTAAATGTTACAGAATTGTTACAAATATTCAAAATTATTACAGACATACAGAATAATTACAGATATGTATAGATATTAATCGGAGGAAATTATGTACGGAGTCCCAAAGTTTCGTGAGAATTTTTTTATGAAATATAAGAAAGAAGTGCTTTTGTCAGTAGGTGCAGTTATAACTATTGCAACGGTAGTTAGATTTGTTCCAGGTCAAGATGCTTCAAAAACGCAAGAAGATAATCTAAGTAATGCAATTGTTATAGAAGAAGTTAAACCAATAATCGGTTATAGAATAGTTATTAACGGAGCTGAAGTTGGCGTTATAGCCGATGAAGCTTCTATAGATGATTTAGTAAATAAAGCGTATAATAAACTAGTTAAAGAAATAGGTTATGACCCTGAGATTACTGTTAAACCTGCGCTAATACCGACTAGTGATGGAGAATTAACACTAGATACTTCAGATATAATTGAAGGATTAAAATCAGAATTATACTATACACTGGGTGATGTTAAACAAAAAGCATATGTTATGCGTATAGGTGATGATTTTACTGTTGCTCTTGAGAGTATAGAAGCAGTGAAACAAGTTCTTTGTAATGCACAAGAAAAGATTATTAACACAGATATGGCTTTTGAAATTGATTTTGATAATAACGAGCATAATTCTATGGTAATGACACCAAAGGTACTTATGATAGAGCCTGAAGAAGCTACACTAAACTTATCAACAGCAGCAGGTGAAGCGGCTGAAGTTACCATAAAGGAAGAAAAAGCAGTAGAAATAGAAAATGCAGAAGATGAAGATGAAGATGAAGAAAATGCAGAAGATGCAGTAGATTCCGATATTGAAGAGGAGCCGGTAGATAATGGTGTTCTCAAGGAAATTGAATTTGCAGAAGATATTGCAATAGTAGAAGTTTTTGTTGATCCGTCAGAATTAGTTGATGTTGAAACAGCAACAGAATTAATAACAAAAGAAAATGAAGAAGAAAAGATCTATTTTGTTGAAAGTGGAGATAGTCCATGGCTAATAGCTAATCAAAACGATATGTCATTAAAAGATTTATATAAGATGAATCCGGGGCTAGAAGAACAAGAAAAATCAATACACATTGGTGATGAAGTAATTATTATGGTTCCTGAACCAGAGCTTAAGGTTGAGACAAAGATAGAAATTATTTATTCTGAACCGATTTATAGAGAGACGACTTATGTTAAGGACGCTAATACTTATGTAGGCAGACAAACTGTCATTGATAATGGTAGTGATGGTGTTATGGAAATTACAGCTATTTTGACAAAATTAAATGGCGAAGAGATAGAGAGAGAAATTATTAACAAAGAAAAATTAGTTGATCCTGTAAATAAAATTGTTTCAAAAGGTTCTAAACCATTTCCAGTAAAAGGAGCAACAGGTAGTTATATTTTTCCTGTGTCAGGTTATGTTATCACTAGCCCTTTCGGGTATAGATGGGGATCATTTCATCATGGTGTTGATTTAGCATTAGCAACTGGTAATCCTGTTGTAGCTGCTGATGGAGGCACGATAATCTTTGCAGGATGGAAGAATACATATGGTTATATGGTGGATATAGATCATGGGAATGGTGTTACGACGAGATACGCTCATAATTCAAAGATATTAGTTTCGGTGGGGCAAGCGGTTTCAAAAGGTGAAGATATTGCTGAGGTAGGTAGCACAGGCAGAAGTACAGGACCTCATGTTCATTTTGAAATCAGATTTGACGGGGTTGCAGCAAATCCAATGAATTATTTAGAATAATTGATATAAAGATGTAGGACAAAGCATCTATTGATAAAAGGGAATATTATCTAGTAAGAAAAAGCCGGTTAATCTGGCTTTTTTCTTGCTAAGTAATAGATAATTCTGTTATTATGTATGAATAGGAAGGTGTGATGCAATGAATGGCAAGATATTAGTGGTAGACGATGAAAAGGCAATTGTAGATATACTAAAATTTAATTTAAAAAGAGAAGGATTTGATGTTGTGACAGCATATGATGGAGAAGCTGGTCTAGAGGCGTTTCATTATGAGAATCCTGATTTGATGCTACTTGATATTATGATGCCTAAAATGGATGGCTTAGCGCTGTGCAAAAAAGTGCGCGAAACATCAAGTGTGCCTATTATTATGTTAACGGCAAGAGCAGAAGAAGTGGATAAAGTTCTAGGACTTGAGTTTGGAGCTGATGATTATATAACAAAACCATTTGGTGTAAGAGAACTTGTTGCAAGAGTGAAAGCTAATCTTAGAAGACAAGCTATGGATAAACCTGTGGAAGATAATAGTCAAGTTCTTAAATTTGGAAGCTTTGTTATTGATATTAATAAATATGAAGTTACTAAGGATGGCAAGGTTATTGAACTTACAATACGTGAATATGAGCTGCTTAAATTTTTGGCGAGTCAGAAACATCAAATATTCTCAAGAGAGCAGTTGCTTGAACAGGTTTGGGGATATGAATATTATGGTGATGTAAGGACAGTGGATGTTACGGTTAGAAGACTTAGAGAAAAAGTTGAAGATGTGCCAAGTAAACCGAAACTTATTTTAACAAAGAGAGGTATTGGATATTATTTTAAAGGTTAAGGATGCTAAGATATGAGTAGAAGTATACGCTGGAGGATGGTTACGATTTTTGTGTTACTTGTTGTTATTGTTATGATGGTAAGTGGTACTTGGATTGTTTTTCGAACCAGAGATTATGAGCAAAATTTAATAGAAGAAGCTTTGCTTGATGCAGTAAATGGGATACAGGTTTCTGTGAAAACAGATCAACCGATAACTGAAATTAAGTCAGATGCTATTGAAGTAATATCACAAAATGAAGCGACCCTTAAAAATATGAGTATTTATTTGCTTGATAATCAGGGAGCAGTGGTATATACACAGGCACAAGCAACTGCGGAAGAAGGATTCTACACCTTCCAGGTTATGAGTGCATTAGCAGGTAATGATAGTGTGAAGTTTGATGAATTGCATCCTTCAGGGGAAGGCAACTATATTGGCTGTGCAAGAAGTATTAGTAAAGACGAGGAAGTTGTATTTGTAGTTTATTTAGTTGCTTCAACTCAAATCGTACAGCAAAAAATAAATAACACTGTTATAATCATTACTATTGCAGTTTTATTAGCAATAGTTTTATCAGTAATATTAGCGTTTGTTTTTAGCAATTTTTTAACAAAACCTCTTTATGCATTGTCGTTGAAAGCAAGGGAAATGGCAACAGGGGAGTTAGATAAACCGATGGAAGTTATTTCAAATGATGAAATAGGTGCGCTGACGACTAACTTTAATAAGATGGCTTTTTCTCTTAATGAAACACTAGGAGAGATAGCTAGTGAAAAGAATAAGATGGAAACAGTGATTACACATATGACGGACGGAATATTAGTGTTTGATAACTTCGGGATTGTAATTCATAAAAATCCTGCGGCGATAAGAATGTTAAAATTAGGCCATTTCATGTCCTATAAAGATATTTTTGGAGAGAAAACTGATGTTGAGTATTTAGAACTTCTTAAAGATACGGAATTTACAACTAAAAAGATAAATATATTTCTTGATGAAGAGTATTTTGGAGTAGATTTTGCAAAGTATATAGATAATGACGGTACAGTTCTTGGAGTAATAAGCGTAATACAAGATATTACTGAGCATAAAAAACTTGAAAAGATACAAAAGGATTTTGTGGCAAATGTGAGTCATGAGCTAAGAACGCCATTAACTACAATAAAAAGTTATACCGAGACATTGTTAGAAGGTGCAGTTGATGATTTTGAAACAACAAATCAATTTCTTAAAGTTATTAATAATGAGAGTGATAGAATGACTGATTTGGTTCAGGATTTACTAGAGTTATCTAAAATCGATAATCAAAAAGAAATAATCGAAGAAGAAATTGTTGATTTGACAAAACTAGTGAGTAGAAGTGTTGAAAATTACAAAATTCATACAGACAAGAAGTATCAGGAACTTGCAATGGAAAGTACTCATGGAGAATATATTGTGATTGGAGATGCTAAGAAAATTGAACAAGTTCTTAAAAATATTTTATCAAATGCAGCAAAGTATAGTGAAAATCATGCTTCTATCAATGTAAAGCTATCATCTAATCTAAGATATCATAAAATAAGTGTTTCAGACACAGGTTTAGGTATTCCTGAAGATGATTTAGAGCATATTTTTGATCGCTTTTATCGAGTTGACAAAGCTAGGTCAAGAGAAATGGGCGGTACGGGTCTAGGACTTGCAATTGCCAAAGAAATCATGGAACTACATAATGGGAAACTAACAGTTAAGTCTAAGTTAAATGAAGGCACAACTTTTACACTGTATTTCCCTATACATCATTTTGATGATGAACTTAATGTTATATAATAGTTAATGTTTTGTAACATTACTGTAATACTTGATTGATATACTACTTGTAGTTATGTAAGAATAGGAGAGTTAGCGATGAATATCAGTCGTAGAATATTATTGGCAATTTCATTATGTTTCATATTTGCTCCATTATTTGGGTTTTCGATTTATGCAACTGATGGAAATTCTGATTATTTGAATTTTGGTGATTATATCTGGCAACAAGAGGATAAGGAATCAGATGATTTTGTTGAAGAAAATGTTAAGATGACAACAGAAGTAATAGATTACTTTGAATTAACAAATGCTGACTTGCGCAAGATGGTTGAAGCTAATGAAATGTCAACTTATATGTTGCCAACCTTCAAAATATATGAACTTGAGAACCAAAATAAAGAACTCCTTAAAGATTTAGGAAGTCTTAGAATAACAACCGGGTTTGCAAGAAGTAAAGTCACCACTTTTTCAAAAACAAAGTACATTGAAGGATTTGGAATAGAAGGAACAATAATTGGCTTGTATGTTTTTCACTATAAAAATGCGACAAACCTTATTGACGAATCAATTGATAAACAACTTGTAGTAACTCAAGATGATTTGATTGAGTTAGGTGCATCAGGGTTATATAGTGAAACTATTAATCTTAATTATATCGGATCTAATTATGTATTACTTACTATTAAAGAACCTATTTCAGAAAAGGTAGTATATAGATTGTATAATGTTTACCGCGAAGAAGCAATTAAGCGCGAACTGTTAGAGAACGTTAATATTAATTTTTTTGAAGAAGAGGTTGAAGGTCCAACATTTAAAGAATTTGTACCAAAAATTATAGATTTTGGCTTATAGAAGGTGAATGTTATGCCCAAAGCAATTGTTAAGACGATTATATTAGTCGCATTAGTTGTATTAAGTATTTATCAAATAGCTATGTTATGGTTTGATTACCCGTCAGACCGTAACTTTTTTTATAGTATTATTGATTCGGAAAGTTCTTTAACAGAACCAAATGAAAATGAAGGATTTGAGTTGTTTTATCCTATTCGCGTGGCTACGTATCAAGGCATTAGCAGTAATTATGAATTAATGGAGCTAAGTAGTAACGATGGAGTAGATATTGCTGCTAATGGATTGGCAGTTATTCGTAGAGCGTTTATTAAAGGCCGTCATGACAATGAGTATATTAGAGAAGAAGAATTATGGGACAAGCAGCATGTGCTACTTGAGTTACCTTTTACATTTGAATATAAAATAATTAATAACAATTTGAATGTTGATAGTTCTTGGCTTACTGAAACAATGAGCTTTGATAGGGTATATATATACCCTGCTCAATTTGCAGATGAGTATATGAAGGTGATATTTGCTGATAAAACCCTTGATAAACGTTTTGCATGTACTATTTTGATTGATGATATAAAAGTGCTTAATGAAGCTATGGTAAAGTATAATGACCAAGATAATACTATAGGTAAGGCAACTAATAAGATATTATATGCTTCAACTAAGCAAAAGCACCTTAATATGTTTAACGAAGATCTGCTATTGCCGATTAATGGTCAATATTATGACTTGCTTAAAAACTTATATGGAGATATGTATTTTTACGATGGAATTAAACGTAATAAAGAAGCAATTGAAGAATTTGTAAACTATTTTTTTGCAAATCCTGAAGTGGCATGGAATACTGAAACGTCGGAAGTAATTAGATTTGGTGACTTAGAAGTAGTGGTGAGTTATGATGATACAGGGTTGTTTGTCTATGAATTAATAGAAGAAATGGACATAAAGGAAACTTCTCTTAATAATGCATATGTAGTTGCTAGTGAATTTTTAAAGCGAGATACCATATTAAATCAAATAGAATATGAATTAGCTGGGTATCAAGTGAATGATGAAGGTGTTACATACTATTATGATTATTATTATAGAGGAATACCAATTATATTTGGGAATATGTACAAAGATTATGGGCAATATTATCCTATGGAAATAACAGTAAATAGTAGTACGGTTAAGTCTTATAAAAGGCTACTATGGAAATCGCAGGAAGTGGTTATTCAAGGGAATCCTTTTGAAGTAAGGTATCAAAAACCATTGGATTTTCTATTGTCTATAGAAGGTAATGATGTGAAAATTGATAAAATGTACTTAGGTTATTATAATCTTACAATAAGTGATGGAGCATACTTGCAATGGATTATTGAACTTCCAAACGGAAGGAGAGCCTATGAATTGGAATAAAGTTATAAATGTATTTATACTTATTTTTATAGTTGTTAATATGCTTCTTTTTGCATATCAAAAATCTTATGAGAGCAAAAAATATACATTACCAGATGAAAAGAATGCCCAACTCCAGACAACGCTTAACAATAAAGGTATAATTATATATGATTTTAATGCTAAGTATTACCCCATGTATCAACTTCAGTTAAATGTACCTCAGAATGATAAGGAACAAATTGTTAATAATATACTTATTGAAAACTACCGAATTCAAATAGATCCTACGACTTTGGGCGAACGAGTTTACACTGAAGATGAGTCTTTGATATTTTATGTTGGGGAACAGGAAGGGTATATATATTACAATAGTGAAAATTCACATTATATACCAGAAGATATGACGATAGATAATGTTTATAAAGTAATTGATGAATTTGCAAAGGACTTATTTGGTGATGATATTAATATGGTTGTGACTCACCGAACAAGTATCGAAGATACTTCTGACAGAGGTTATAGAATAGAAATGAACGAAGTGTTTGGTAGTGATAACAATGTTGTGTTTCAATCAGTAATAAAACTTCACATTACTGAAAAGGGAATAAAAGAAGCATTAGCGGTACGTTATATACCAGTGGATTATATAGGTGATATTCGTAATATATATCCCTTTGATGAGGCGTTATATAGTTTGATGTACTTTATTGAAGATGAACGTAAAACCAATGTATTAGAAGAGAATCAAGAAAAAATAATTAGAAATATAGAAGTAGGATATTACTTCGTTGATTTAGATAGTAAAAGACTATCTTATCAACTAGACCCTCACTATCGTATTATATTTAAAAATGGTGAAACCTATTATGTTAATGCTTATACAAACATAGTTATTAAGCCATAGTAGAGTAGCGTTTGGCGTGTTTAACTTGTTGATTTAGAGAGCAATCTATGTTATACTCACTTTGGTCTGTAAAAGAGGCTAAAAAATTTGATTAAATATGTCGGAAACGGCTTTGAGGTGTATAGATGGATCAATTGATTATTAATGGAGGCAATGCCCTTCATGGACGAGTTGAAGTTAGTGGAGCTAAAAATGCCGCTCTTGGAATTATTGCAGCAGCATTATTAGCAGATGGTATAAGTACAATAGAGAATGTCCCTTGCGTTAATGATGTTCGTGTTTTAATAGAATCAATACAGGATTTAGGTGTTAAAGTAGAATATTTAGATCAACATACTATTAAAATTGACAGTACAAAAGTTGATAAATTAGTAGTTGATTATGAGCATATCAATAAAATCAGAGCATCTTATTACTTATTAGGTGCACTACTTGGAAGATTCAATCATTCAGAAGTTGCAATGCCTGGGGGATGTAATATTGGACAGCGTCCGATAGATCAACATATTAAGGGTTTTGAGGCACTTGGAGCAACTGTTGATTTAGAACATGGAATGGTAAAAGTTACTGCAAACAAACTAATAGGAACTAATATTTATTTAGATGTAGTTAGTGTAGGTGCTACAATTAATATTATGATGGCAGCTTGTATGGCAGAAGGTGTAACACATATTGAAAACCCAGCTAAAGAGCCGCATATTGTTGATGTTGCTAATTATTTGAATTCAATGGGTGCTGATATTAAAGGTGCTGGTACAGATTTGATAAAAATTCATGGTGTTAAAGGAATGCATGGTTCTGAATACACTATAATTCCTGATCAGATTGAAGCAGGAACATATATGATTGCTGCTGCAATTACTGGTGGAGACGTAACTGTTGGAAATTTAATTCCTAAGCATATGGAAGCTATTTCTGCAAAGATGCAGGAGATGGGTGTTGTTATTACTGAGGAACTTGATACCCTTAGAGTTACAGCAAAACATCCTCTAAAAGGAATTAATGTTAAGACATTACCCTATCCAGGATTTCCGACTGATATGCAACCTCAAATGACAGCGCTTTTATCTATTGCAGAAGGAACTGGAGTAATAACAGAAAGTATCTTTGAAAACAGATTTTCTTATGTAGATGAGTTGAGCCGTATGGGTGTTAATATTAAAGTGGAAGGCAATACAGCCATTGTAACAGGTGTGACGGAATTAGAAGGTGCAAAAGTGTCTGCAACTGACTTAAGAGCAGGTGCGGCTCTCGTACTAGCGGGTTTATTTGCTAATGGTGAAACGATTGTCAATCATGTTGACTATATTGATAGAGGTTATGAATTTATTGAGAATAAGTTAAAAGCTCTTGGTGCCGATATTGTTAGAAAAACAGACAATATGGATAAATCAATGTTTAAAGTTGTATAATAAAGCGTAAATAAATAATCAAATCTTAAGGAGATTATACGAGAAATATGGATATGTCATATACATTTAGTCAATTGCTTGATATAATAAAAGTTCTTCGGAGTGATAATGGATGTCCATGGGATAGAGAACAAACTCATGATTCTATTAAGAATGACACCCTCGAAGAGGTATATGAACTTATTGATGCAATTAATAATAAAGATGACGAAAATATAATTGAAGAACTTGGAGATTTGCTTTTACATGTTGTTTTTCACAGTCAAATTGGTGCAGATGAAGGACGATTTACCAATGAAGATGTTCTTGAGAGCATTATAACCAAAATGATACGTAGACATCCACATGTTTTTGCAACTGAAGTTGCTAATAATTCAGATGAAGTTTTAAAACAGTGGGATGAAATCAAAAAAGTAGAAAAAAATCACAAAACTCATACTCAAGTTTTGAGGAGTGTGCCAAAAGCAATGCCGGCATTAATGCGTGCATCAAAAGTGGGTAAAAAAGCATCAAAAGTTGGATTTGATTTTGAGAATAAAAAGCAATTGATAGACAAATTACAAGAGGAACTAGATGAGACAAAAAAAGCATTAAAAACAGGTGATTTGGTGCATTTGCAGGAGGAAATTGGTGATTTGTTGTTCCAAATCGTTAATATATCCAGATTTTTTGAAATAAATCCTGAAAATGCCTTGACAAATGCAACAGAAAAGTTTATAAATAGATTTGAGGGAATTGAAAAGCTAACTTTAGTTGATGGTCTTAATCTTAGCGATTTAACCCTAGAACAAATGGATGGATACTGGAATATAGTTAAACAACATAATGTTTAATATAATCAAACAAAATTTCGAGGAGGAACGTATGAACAAATCAGAATTAGTGAGCGCAATGGCAGCAAAAACAGAATTAAGTAAAAAGGATGCAGAGAAAACTTTAAAAGCATTTATCGATGTAGTAACAGATGAATTAGCAGCAGGTGGAAAAGTTCAATTAGTTGGATTCGGTACATTTGAAGTTAGCGAAAGATCAGCAAGAACTGGTAGAAACCCTCAAACTGGTAAAGAGATGAAAATTCCTGCTTCAAAAGCACCAAAATTTAAATCTGGAAAAGCTTTAAAAGAAGCTGTTAATAAGTAATATAATCTAACGATAAAAAAAGTCTGCATACATATGCAGACTTTTTTGAGTATAAGTAGAGGTGAAAAGAATGAGACTTGACAAGTTTTTAAAGGTATCAAGATTAATTAAGCGACGTACGGTTGCTAACGATGCTTGTGATGCAGGCAGAGTAACGGTAAATGATAGAGTTGCGAAGGCGTCTGTAAAGGTGTCTGAAGGTGATGTTATAGAAATTTCCTTTGGAAATAATAATGTAAAAGTTCAGATAGAAGCTATTAAAGATACAACTAAAAAAGAAGATGCAAAAGATATGTATAAGTATATTTAGAAAACAGTCAAAAAGTGCTATACTATTATTGATAATTACCGATATATAAAATGATGGTTAAGGTGTCAAAACTAAGTATCTCTAATTCTACCACTATATGTAGTACTCGGTTGAAGACTCCAAGCATACATATAGTGGTAGAAAGTTCAACTATATAGTTTTGACACCTTAACTAATGGTTAAGGAAGTTTCGTAATTGTACATGAATATAACCAAATATGGTTAATTGTACATGAAGAGTATGAGAAACTTCATAATGAATATAGGATATGGCGGTGTAATATGAATAAGAAGAGGCATAAATCCATATACTTTCTTATGTTTGTCTTAGCGTTGCTGATAGGAGTTGTTTTTTTTCAAATGTTATCAGCAAGTGCGAAAAAGGTGTATAAAGAGAAAGAATTAGTAGCATTACAAGAAGAATTAATTAATGAAAAAGAGAAACATATTAAGCTTGAAGAGGATAAATTATATATTCAGACAGACGAGTTTATCATAAAAAAAGCCAGAGAAGAATTCAATCTTATACAGGATGGAGAAATAATTTTTATAAAAGAAGATGAGTAGGTGAGATTTAACTTTGTTGTTAAGTCTCTTTTTTTCAGAAAGGCTATTATGGATAAGAAATTAAAAACGATTAAAAATTTTATAAAAACCTATGATTTAATAATGTCTAAAGATAAAATTATTGTTGGTTTATCAGGTGGCGCAGATAGTGTTGCCCTTTTGATTATTCTAGATATGCTTTATAAAAGCAGCGAAGTGAAATTATATCCTATATATGTGCATCATCAGTTAAGAGATGATGCGGATTTAGATATCTCTTTTTGTAAAGAATTGTGTAATAGATTATCTCTTGAATTAAAGGTAGTATATGTTGACGTTAAAGGAGAAGTTAATAGATCAAAAAAATCTGTCGAAGAAGTTGCTAGAGATCTTAGATATAATGCATTTAATAATTATTCGCTAGAGGTTAAGGCTAATAAAATAGCAGTTGCTCATCACATGGATGATCAAGCTGAAACGATTATTCATAGAATAATTCGTGGGAGTGGGACATTAGGACTTTCAGGTATGAAACCTCTTAATAAAATGATAATTAGACCACTTCTTGCAGTTAGTAAAAAAGATTTGTATGAAATTCTTGAAACGAAAGAACAGAATTTTATGGAAGATTATACGAATGCGCTAAATGATTATACCAGAAATAAAATTCGTAATCAGTTAATTCCGCTTCTTAAAGATGAGTATAATGAAAATATTATTGTTGCAATTAATAGACTAGGACAAATACTTAGAGATGAAGATGATTATATGGAACAAGAATCAGCGAAAATATTTAAATTGGCAATGATTTGTGAAACATCAACTAAAATCATTTTTGATATTAATGTGTTATTAGATGTTCACAAGGCCATGCTAAATAGAGTTTTGAGATATGGTATTAAGAGATTAAAAGGCGATTTGAAAAATATAGAATTTGCTCATATACAAAGAATTATTAATTTAATTATGAAACAATCGGGAAAAGAAGTTCCAATTGTAAAAAATTATATTGCAAAAAAAGAATATAGCCAATTGATAATTATGAATAATTCAGAATCAAATAAAACATCTCAAAAGTATAGTATTCTTCTTGACAGGATGCCAATTAAAGGGTATATTCAAAATGCTAATATTGCCTTTAGCGCAAAAGTATATAGTAGAGATGAGTATAACGATTTATTAAAATATAAAAATTCTTTTAAAAAAACACAAAACGTATACACTAAATGGTTTGACTATGATAAAATAGAGACTAATTTAGTTCTTAGAACAAGAAATACTAGTGATCGTATTCAAATTAATAGAAACGGAGACACAAAGACACTAAAAAAGTATTTTAGTGACGAGAAAATTTCAAGTTCTATAAGAGAAGAAATTCCTCTGTTGGCAAAAGGTAGTGAATTACTTTGGATTGTCGGACATAGAGTGAGTACTAAATACAATGTTGATAAAGACACTAAATGTGTCTTAGAAGTGAATTTGATCAAGGAGGACGAATGTGGCAAAAATTGAGGTATTGATTTCAGAAGAGGATCTAATAAAACGTATTAAGGAACTGGGAGTAGAAATCTCAGAAGACTATAAGGATAAAGAAATCAGCATGATATGCGTACTTAAAGGTGGGGTTATGTTTATGACTGACCTAGCAAAAGAAATAAAACCTTTAATGTCAATGGGGTTCATGGCGATATCAAGTTACGGGAATCAAACATCTAGTAGCGGAATCGTAAAAATCGAAAAGGATTTAGATGAACCTATTGAAGGTAAAGATGTATTGATTGTTGAAGATATTATAGATTCAGGTAGAACACTAAATTATCTGATTAAAGTATTAAAAGATAGAAATCCAAATAGTGTTAAGATAGTTACATTGTTAGATAAGCCAGACCGCCGTATTATGAATGTCGATGTTGAGTATGTTGGATTTACAATTCCAGATGAATTTGTATTAGGATATGGTCTTGATTATTTACAAAATTATAGAAATTTACCTTACATAGGAATTATGAAAGGTTTAGAGTAGTCATAGACTACTTATAGAAAGGAGATACGTATGAAAAAGTATATGCGTGGATTTAGCTTCTATGCCCTTCTAGTTCTAATATTGTTATTTGCTTTATTATTATCTAATCAGGGGAATAATACTGAGACTACAAGTTATGGTCAATTAGAATTAACACAGGATATAAAAGCTGATAGAGTCACGAGATTAGAAGTATCTAAAAATGCAGAAATACCTACGGGAAATGTAACAGTTCATTTTATGGATGGGACACAAGTGTTTCCAATATCAAATACCTTTGAATTTTCACAGTTTGCACTAGAAAATGGTATTTATGTTTATGAAACTGATGTTCCACAACCAAATATTTTTATGAGTATTTTACCGTCAATTATAATATTGATAGCAGTAGTATTCTTACTAATATTCATTATGAACCAATCACAAGGTGGCGGTGGTGGAAACCGAGTAATGTCTTTTGGTAAAAGTAAAGCTAAATTGGTTGGCGACGGAGAGACAAATGTTACATTTGACGATGTGGCAGGTTTAGAAGAAGAAAAAGAAGAGCTTGAAGAAATTGTTGAATTTCTAAAAAGTCCTAAGAAGTTTGTTGAACTTGGCGCTAGGATCCCTAAAGGTGTTGTACTTGTCGGACCTCCAGGAACTGGTAAAACATTAATAGCAAAAGCTGTTGCAGGTGAAGCGGGAGTACCTTTCTTTAGTATATCTGGTTCAGACTTTGTAGAGATGTTTGTTGGTGTTGGTGCATCAAGAGTAAGAGACTTGTTTGAACAAGCTAAGAAAAACTCACCTTCTATTATTTTTATTGATGAGATTGATGCAGTAGGTCGTAAGAGAGGTGCTGGTTTAGGTGGAGGACACGATGAACGTGAGCAAACACTTAATCAATTACTTGTAGAAATGGATGGATTTGGAGTTAATGAAGGTGTTATCGTTGTAGCAGCAACAAACCGAGTTGACATTCTTGACCCTGCATTACTTAGACCAGGTCGTTTTGATAGAAAAGTTTATGTTGGTCGTCCTGATGTTAAAGGACGTGAAGAAATTCTTAAAGTACATGCCAAAGGAAAACATCTATCAGATGATGTTAATCTTAAGGAAACAGCAAGAACAACAGCTGGATTTACAGGTGCAGACTTAGAAAACCTAATTAATGAAGCCGCAATATTTGCTGCAAGATCAGACAAGAAAGTTATTGAACAAGCTGATCTTCGTAGAGCATTTGTTAAAGTTGGTATAGGTACTGAGAAGAAAAGTCGTGTTATCAGCGATAAAGAAAAGAAAATTACAGCTTATCATGAAGCTGGACATGCGATTATACACCATGTATTACCGGAAATTGATTCAGTACACAGTATTTCTATTATTCCAACAGGTATGGCAGGAGGATACACAATGCCACTGCCAGGAGAAGATCAAATGTATATGACTAAGAGTAAAATGCTTTGTGAAATCGCGGCTCTTTTAGGAGGACGTGCGGCTGAGAAATTAATTCTTGACGATATAACAACAGGTGCTTCAAATGATATTGAACGAGCAACTGGAATTGCAAGAGATATGGTAGTTCGTTATGGTATGAGTGATGTTGTTGGACCGATTCAATATGGTGAAGATAGTAATGAAGTATTCATCGGACGTGATTGGGGACATACAAGAAATTATGGTGAAAATATTGCTGGAGTTATTGATAGCGAGATTAAGAGGATTGTTGGAGATGGATATGATGAAGCGGTGCAGTTATTAGAAAAGCATATAGATGTTCTTCATGCTACAGCAAAACTTCTAATAGAGAAAGAAAAAATCGTCGGGGAAGAATTTGAAAAGTTATTTCCAGATTATGAACCTAAAGATGATGAAGGTAAAAATGATGAATCTGAATTAACACCGGAAGCAATTCCAACATAATTGATTTATTGCATGTATAATACAAAACCCCATTCGTAGTTAGTTTGGTTCTTTCTGAACTTTGGGTACACATAGTATAAAAAAAGCTGACAGTGTAAAATTAACTGACAGCTTTTTTTATAGTAAAGCAGATAAACTAAAGTTTAGAAAGAATCTAAGTTTTACAAAAGGGGGTTTTTATTAAAATTATTCCACCTTATTTAGGATTTTCGAGTTCCTCTTTAACTTTTATTAATCTAAATGATTTTGAAAGGATTGTTGTTGTAGGTATATAGAATAATACAACGCTACCAAAAGCATAGAATAATTGACTTATAGTAGATGAAGGAAATAGTTGGGGAAGTATGGTGCCTAATTCATAAAGAATTATTCCAATCGTTGAAGAATATAGAACCATTTTATAAACCTGCGAGCTCTTAATATCATTTAAAGCTAACATTTTACGAAGTATACTTGCAATAAGAAGTAGTATTAGTGACCTGAATCCATATGAGAATAATGCCATAAAAATATTGCCTACAGTATATAAAAACAGACCGAACTTAGCTGTAAATGTTAAGCTTTGCACAAATTCATCTTTATTTAAATCGTACCAGTTAAACATATCAAGATCCATATAATTTGTGTCCTTACCACCTGCGGTGATAATTAGGGTTGAATCTGTTAAAAGGTATCCAACAGGGTATCTTGCAATATCGTTAATGGTTGTTTCACCTGATGTATCGATTACAAAGAAAAAATCTTCACCGTCTATAATAATAGGTTTTGTAGAATCTATAGTGAAGGTACCTTTAGATAAATAAAAATCTGGGAAATCTGGGGCTTCTACAACTTCGAGTACGTAGCTTACATAATTGGTAAAAAAGAGTCCTTTTACTAATCCACTTATTGACGAAAACAATAATATGAGAATAAGTATGTATAGTACAACTGAACCAATTTTATGATGGATAGATTCTGTTATAAAATCAAGGTCTTTGATTGATTTTATAATCTTATGATGAAATGGAATTTTATTCATAGTATGCCTCCTAGCTTATATTCCATACTATTGTATCTCTGTTTTGTAAAAGTTACAAGGATTATTACAATTATTAATCCAATAGCATTGTTTATAATTGACATGTAACGTATAATAGGGAGAAGAATAAGAATATTAAGTTAGGTCGGTATAGAAATGAGTAATTATCAGTTAACAGCTCCATGTATGTTTGGACTTGAAGCATTAGTAAAAAGAGAAGTTAAAGATTTAGGATATAATATTATTAAAGTGACGGATGGTCGTATTACTTTTGAAGGTGATGCAATGGCTATTTGTCGAAGCAATTTATGGCTAAGAGTAGCTGAAAGGGTATTGCTTGATGTTGATGAATTTAAAGCAACTAGTTTTGAAGATTTATTTCAAGGAATTAACAATATTCCATGGGAGAAGTATATTCCGGAGAATGGTAGATTTTGGGTAAAAAAAGCTACAACTATAAAATCAAAGCTTTTTAGTCAAACTGATATACAGTCGATTGTCAAAAAAGCAGCAGTTGAGAGAATGAAGAAGGCTTATAATACAACAACAATTAAAGAAACAGGAGAAGATTATCCTATTCGTATTTTTATCCATAAAGATATTGTATATGTATCATTAGATACATCTGGTAATGGTCTTCATAAGAGAGGCTATCGTAAGATGATTGCAAAAGCGCCAATTAGGGAAACTTTAGGTGCAGCGCTTGTTATGCTTTCACCGTGGAAACCAGATAGAGTACTTGTTGATCCTTTTTGTGGTACTGGTACCATATTAATTGAAGCTGCCATGATTGGAGCTAATATTGCACCTGGATTAAATAGGGAGTTTGATGCAGAAAATTGGAAAAATCTAGTGCCTCGTAAGTTATGGATGGAAGCGGCTGATGAAGCCAATAATGCTATAAAAACCGATATTGAGCTAAACATTCAGGCATTTGATATTGATTACAAAGCGGTAAACGTAGCGAGAGACTGTGCGGCAAACGCTTATGTAGATGAGTATATACACTTTCAAGATAGACCGGTACAAGAATTTAAAACTAAAAAACATTATGGTGTTGTTGTTACTAATCCGCCATATGGAGAGCGTTTAGAGGATGCAGAATCAGTAAAAGAAATATATAAAGATATGGGAAGTGTCTTTGGAAAACTTGAAGATTGGAGTTTTGTAATTGTAACTTCCTTTGATGAGTTTGAGAGAAATTACGGAAAGAAAGCAACAAAAAACCGAAAGCTTTATAATGGAATGATTAAGTCATATATATATACATATCTTGGACCAAGACCTCCACGTAGAGTATAAGGAGATGTAAATATTGAAAAACAACAAGAGAATAACAACTAACAAAACCAGTAATCTAAAATATCTAACATATTTTATGAGCTTGATTTTAACATTGACATTTTTTATGAATCAGCCCGTTATGGCGGCAGATCAAGTTGTCATCGAATTAAATGGAGAGCTTATTACTTATGATGAAAACTATGGCTTTCCATTTATTGATGAGAATAGTCGAACACAGGTGCCTTTTAGATTGACAATGGAAAAATTTGGAGCTACGGTTAGCTGGGATGGTGAAAACGCCATTGCAACAGCTGTGGTTGACGATATTCGGGTTGATGTTCCAATTGGAGAACAGTATATTCTTAGAAATGGCGAAAAAATATTAAACGATACAACTTCAAGAATTATTAATTCACGTACATATTTACCTATACGAATTGTTTTTGAAGCATTTGGAGCAGAAGTGGAATGGGACTATGATAATTATACAGTTAGTATAACCTATGAAGAGGATTTATTTACAAGAATACCTGATAAACTAGATTTAAGGGAGACAGATAGATTGCCACCTGTTAGAAATCAATTTGACACAGGAGCATGTTGGGCATTTGCATCTTACGGTGCGCTGGAATCCAAATTATTACCTGGTGAGGTGTGGGATTTTTCAGAAGATCATTTAAGTCTTGGTCATGGGTTCAACCTTGAACAAGCTGATGGCGGTAATGCTGCAATATCACTTAGTTATTTAACAAGATGGGCAGGGCCCGTTATTGAAGAGGAAGATCCCTTTAATGATGGAATTAATAATCCAGATGCAACAGTCGTGAAACATGTTCAAGAAGTTAGATTTATTCCTAATAAAGATAAAACAGGGATTAAAGTTGCACTTATGAGTTATGGTCCAGTTCAAACATCTATTTATATTGATAATAGTACTATCGAAGAAACTAGTATATATTATAATTCTCTTGTAGCTGCTTATTATTATTTTGGAATAAAAGAATATAATCATGATGTTGTTATAGTTGGTTGGGATGATGAGTATTCTAAAGACAACTTTAAAATAGAACCAGAAAATAATGGGGCATACATTGTAAGAAATTCATATGGTCCAGATTTTGGTGAAGATGGATATTTCTACATCTCTTATGAAGATATTAATGTGGGTCTTAATAATATTGTATTTACAAGAATAGATGAAGTAAATAATTATGATAAAATTTACCAGACAGATTTGTTAGGATATATAGGTAATATTGGTTACGGTGATGAAACAGCTTATTTTTCAAATGTATATGAAACAACGGAAAAGGAATTACTTGATGCTGTAAGTTTTTATGCAACTGATGAGAACACAACCTATGAAGTATATGTTGTGGAATCCTTTGATACAGTTGATGATTTTACCGAAATGAAATTAATAGAACGTGGAGGTTTTGAATTTGGTGGTTATTACACTATCGATTTTGAAACACCAATTGTTGTGGATGGAAGGTTTGCAGTAGTAGTACGTATTACAACTCCTCAGAGTACATTCCCTGTTGCAGCAGAATTTTGGAGAGATGAAGAATGGTTAAATAATGTAAATATCAATGATGGAGAAGGTTATATGAGTTATGAGGGTAAGGATTGGGTTCGAACGGAACAAGTTATAAGTGCAAATACTTGTCTAAAAGCTTTTACAAAAGATTTTGATATTACACTGATTGAAGAATCAATACCTGCAGAGTAACTATGTATTAAGTAAGGGGATAGAATGAATAAGCACTATAATATGATCATAGAAGCAGTTAAGAGACATAAAAAAATATTTATTCAACCACATAATATTCCTGATCCAGATGCTATAGCAAGTAGTTTCGGGCTTAAAAGTTATTTTGCTACTAAGGGAATTGAATCAGAAATAATTTATGTTGATTCAATTGAAAAAACTAATTCAAAAACTATGGTGGAAATATTTGATATTGATATGACACTTAAAGAATCTACATCTCAGTTTTTGGAGGAAGACTTTATTATTCTAATTGATACACAGTTGAGTCATTCGAATGTAACAAATTTGAAGGCAGATAATATGGGGGTTATTGATCACCATAAATTTATGGGTACAGAAAATTATTCATTCATGGATATACGACCTGATTTAGGGGCTTGTTCCACAATTGTAGCATCATATTATAAAGAATCTAATATTGAGCCAGATACTAATGTGGCGACAGCGTTGTTATATGCAATTATGACAGATACGGATAATTTGGTTAGAAGTAATAATATTATGGATTTGGAAATGTTCTATTGGTTATACAAAATATCAGATCTTGATCGAATTAAACATTTAAGAATGAACGAAATTGGATTAGCTGACTTGAAAGCTTATACAAGAGCGCTTCAAAATATTGAGATATATGATAGTGCTTGTTTTGTTGATATTGGTGATTGTAATGATTCGCTACTCGGTACAATTAGCGACATGGTTTTTACTATAGAAAATGTAGATATAATAGTGTCTTATGCTAAACGAAATGATGGTATTAAACTTTCGATTCGCAGTGGTGATAAGAATATAAAAGCTAATGATTTGGTAGATTACATAATTGACAATAAAGGCGCAGGTGGTGGACATGATGAGATGGCAGGTGGTTTTATCAGCCAACAAGAAGTAGGATTACTACAAAATAAAAATTTTGATACATATGTTAGATATAGAACGATTAAATTTATAGATTATAACTTTTCAGGCAAATAATATAATTTTCTTATAAGATTATAGATTTATAATAGTAGGGAGGACAATAATGATAAAGGAAACTTTTTCTGTTACTGGAGCAGGTAATCAACAATTATATGTACGTCGTTATGAGGGAGATAACAGTAAAAACGGAGTGATTCAAATCCTTCATGGCATGGCGGAATATGGGGACCGATATGATGGGTTTGCAGAATTTTTAACTAAACAAGGATATGTTGTATTTGTTCAAGATCATAGAAAACACGGTATGAGTATTAGTGGAAGTCAAAAAGTTGGATATTATACAGACGATACGTGGAAACAAATGGTTGAAGATATTGAGTTTGTTCAGAAATATATTTTGGAACGTGAAGCTGTTAATAAGGTATTAATGATAGGACATTCTATGGGATCATTTTTACTTAGAAATTACTTGATTGATTTTGGCGAACATGTCAATAAAGCAATTATCATGGGAACAGGTGATACTGATGTTCTAAAATCGAAGATGGGTTTGTTACTTGCTAAAATTATTGGTAAGTTTTCAGGGCATAAGCCAAGTAAGTTCCTAAATGATTTATCAGTTGGAAACTTAAACAAAGCTTTTGAACCAGGAAAGACCGGTGTAGAATGGTTATCAAGAGATGAAGCTATATCGTCTTGGTACGTTAAAAATCCACTTTGTGGATATTCATATACACCTAAATTCTATGAAGAACTCATTAAAGGGATTTTATATATTATTAAAAAGGATGTAATTATAAAAACACCTAAAATTCCATTATTATTTATTTCAGGAGCAATGGATCCTGTGGGAGATATGGGGATTGGAACAACAAAAATTCATGATATATACAAAAGATTAGGTTACAACGTGGAACTTACATTATTTGAAGAAGCTCGCCATGAAATATTGAATGAGTTAAATAAAGAAGAAGTGTACAATCGTATTTTGACTTTTATAAAAGCATAAAGTTCATAGGTTGTTAATAGGGATTAATCCTATTGACAACCTATTTATAATGAGTGATTTCCTGATAGATTTATAAAGAATGATGCCATATAAGACTTAAATGAAGAAAGTGTGATTACTATTAAGCTAAAAAAAGGTGACTTACTAATCAGTGTTGTTATACTGCTTATGGCAGGTGTTTTTATGTTAATTAATTATAGTCGAGGACAAAGCGAAAGTGAACTTATAGTAGAGGTTAGAGTTGATGGTACTATAGTTGATGAGTTTTCTCTGCATGAAAATATTACTAAAGAGTATTCTACAAAATATGGTAGCAATACATTGATTATAGAAGATGGTAAAATATATATTTCTTCTTCCGACTGTAATGATCAGATATGCGTAGATACCAAAGCAGGTAGTTTAAATGGTGATGCAATTGTATGCGTTCCTAATCGATTCACAGTTGAAGTGATTGGTGATAAGGGAGGCGATGTTGATGCGATTGCTCAGTAAAACTAGAGAGATGGTATTCTTAAGTTTGCTAATAGCTATGGCCATTGTTCTTAGTTATTTTGAACGATTTATTCCATTTTCTTGGAATATCCCAGGAATGAAATTAGGTTTAGCAAACGTGATAACAATAGCTGCATTTTACTTTTTTAATAAAAAGAAAGTGTTTGCAATCGTAGTGATTAGAGTGGTTTTGACTTCTCTTCTTGTAGGCAGTGTAATGAGTTTCTTTTATAGTCTTTTAGGTGGACTACTTAGTTTTATAGGTATGGCGATTATACATCAATTCTTTTATAAATGGGTCAGTCCGATTGGTATTAGTATTGTAGGAGCAGTGCTTCATAATATAGGACAACTAATTGTTCTTACAATTGTAGCTAGGAGTGTAACAATCGCTTTTAGTTATGCACCTTTTATCATAATTGCTGGAGTGGCTACTGGATTATTTGTTGGAGTAACAGCTGGGTTTTTTATTCGAAGTATACCAATACAGCAATAACTTATTTTTTTACACTTTTATTACAATACCCCTAAAATGCTAAAAATATTGTATAATAATACCGAAATACAATTATGATGCAATAAAATAAATATAGTAATAAGTTTTCAAAAGGAGATATAGTAAATATGTTAAATTTGATAAAACATTCATATAAAAGAATAATCTGTTTAGGAGTCACAGTAGTGATGGCCTTGAATATTGGGGTGGTACAAGTTGATGCTGGTGATTACACAGATAATTTAGTAATTAAATATAACGAAGGCATCTATAAGTACCAAGAAAGACTTATAACAATCGATATTGATGGTGTACAATTGCAAACGGGAGATATGCCTGCAGTTCTAATTAATAATACAACGATGGTTCCGGTTAGGGAAGTTTTTGAAAGTGATGCTATTAATGCTGTCGTAAATTGGAATGGAACAACTAATCAAGTGTTTATTTCCTATGAGGACAAATTTATTGTACTGAAAATTGATTCAAAAATTGCATATATTAACAATGAGCCTTTTGAGTTATCAGTGCCTGCGATGTTAATTCAGGATATGTCTAAAACATATCCTAAAACTATGATTCCACTTCGTTTTGTATCTGAAGCACTAGGATTTGATGTTCAATGGCTTGGTGAAAGTTTTACAGCAGCAATAGATACAAGGAAAAATATTGCTAGTACACCAGATGATAGTGATATAACTAAAGATAATTCTATCGTGTCAGGAGAGCAGTTAGATAGACTAGAAGGAACAAAAGCTAACAGACCTTTACCAACAGCACTTCTTAGCAATCCGGTAGTATTTAGCGCGTTAGGAGATATTGATGAAGAAATCGATGCTGATTATTTTGATGTGGAAATCAAGGCCATGGATTTAGATACTGTAATGATTGATGACATTGATTATGTGGAGAGTGACGGCAAAATAGGCTTTTCAATCGAAGCAACAGATAAGATTTCAAATGTTGACACTTTCGTTTGGAACGGCAAATTTATTATTGAAATATATAATTCGAGTTTAAACCTTAATTCTAACACCATTGATTACAATAATAATCCTATCGTTACAGCTATCCGTAGCGGAGAACATGTTAATGATGAAGGAGTTGCTTATTCAAAGATTGTTTTCGATTTAAAAACTTCAGGATATAAATTTAACGTTAAACTAAGTGATGATAGAACTAAACTCGAAGTTGAGGCAGTTAATAATTCTATATACAAGATTAAGCTAGGGCAAAACACAACAGGCGATTATATTGATATAACAGGTGTTAATGCAACAGTTGTTGAAGTATTTAGACTTAGTAATCCTACAAGAATAGTTTTTGATATGCCTAATACAAAAACTATGTTAGGTTACAATGAAAGTGTTGCAAATGGACAATATGTTACAGCTATAAGAACTGCACAATTTGAGGCAACTACAGCTAGAATTGTTGTTGAAACAGATGGGCAACCGGATTATCAGGTTATTGAATCAAGTGAAGGCGTTACAAGAATTCAAATTCTTGAACCAACTTATGAAAATATTACATATGATCATACAGAGGATATACCAACAATTGTAATTGATAAAGATGATACATTGACTATTGATAATATCAAATACGAAGATAACTATTTAAATAGAGAATATATTATTACAATACCAGGCGATTTTACCAGCCACTTTGGTAGTGGAAATGTTCAAATAAATGACGCTATAATTGATAATATATCAGTAAAATTAGATAATGAAGGTAATACAAAGCTAGTTGTTAAAGCAAAAACAATTAGAGAATTTAGGGTAGAAGAAACGAATAAAGGCTTGGCAATAAAAGTTTATAAGCCTTCTGAACTATTTTCAAAAGTAATAGTGGTTGATGCAGGTCATGGAGGTGATGATCCAGGTGCAATAATAGGTTCGTTTTATGAAAAAGATACAACTCTTGGTGTTACACAAGAACTTGAAAAACTACTTGATCAAGATCCTACTATAAAAGTTTATTATACTAGACTTACTGATTCAAGACCGTCATTGTATGAACGAACAGATTTAGCCAATGAAGTTGAAGCGGACTTTTTCTTAAGTATTCACATTAATTCATTTACTAGTAACTTTAACGGTGTTGAAACATTATTCTTACCAGGTCCAAATACTAGTAAACTAAACTCTTTTGAATTGGCAGCAATATTCCAAGAAGTATTTTCAGCAAATGTTGAAATAGCAAATTATAAAGCAAAAGAAAGAGATAACCTACATGTACTAAATGCAACAGATATGCCAGCGATAATACTTGAGATGGGATACCTATCTAATGAATATGATCGTGCTTATTTGACTAATCTAGATTATTATGATGACCTTGCAAGGGCAATACTTATGGCAATTAATGAAACATTTAGCAAACATCCTACAGGTAGATAACAATGAAGATATCAGAAAAAATGTTATATCAAGACCTTAAAGAAATGGGATTTGAAGTTGTAAAACTTTATGATTTAATAGATTCAACAAACCTTGAAGCTAAGAGACTTGCAGATAGTTTTAAAGGTAATGGGTTGCTTGTAGCAAAGAAACAAGTACTAGGAAAGGGTAGACGCGGCAGAGTATGGATATCACCTAAAGGTGGTGTTTATATGAGCATAATTATAAGGCCTGATATTTCGCCTGCTTTGGCTTCTATGATTACACTTCTAGCTGGTTTAGCAGTTACTAATACGATTATTGATTTATATAAGGTTAATGCAGCAATAAAATGGCCAAATGATGTTGTAATTGAAGGTAAAAAAGTAGCAGGAATTTTAACCGAGCTAAGCAGTGAGATTGATATGGTTAATTATGTTGTTGTTGGTATAGGTATCAATACAAGTCAACACGAGTTTCCTGATGAGATTAAAGATACAGCAACGTCACTTATTCTTGAAACGCAAAAAGCAATTAATCAACATGAATTTATTATCGAAATAATTAGATGTTTTAATAAATATATGAAACAGTTTGTTGTGACTAAAAATCTCCAATTTGTTAGAGATGAGTATCAGGACTTGTGTGTAAACATAGGTAGTGATCTTAGAATTGAATTACATAAAAAAAGTTGTGTATGTAAAGGTATAGGTATCTCTGAAACAGGAGGTTTGCTAATTCAAAAAGAAACTGGTGACGTTATAGAAATAAAAACAGGAGAGGCTTCAGTTAGAGGGATTTATGGATATGTATAACTATTAAGGTAGCAGATAAATAGATTAAGATAGAAGGGGAACTATGAAAAATATTTTTAAAGGATTGGAAAATCAAGATTATAGTGAAGGCATTATTCTTGCTGTATCTAATAAATACGCGAAACTATATTACTTTAATGAGGATTTTGAGAAAATTCCAGAAGTTGTTCAACGCGAATTACAGGTACTACTTGTAATGCATACAGAAGAAATTGGGGGAATTATCGCAATAGGATTTGATACAGAAGGACAATTATATATTGAATCGACTGCCAATGAATTAGATGCATCTTACGATGAAATAGGATCGCATCTAAAGATTAGGGAGTATCAGCGTAATAAAAAAGAATTGTTTGCATCCCTTGAAGCGTTCTATAATGAATTTTTTTAGAGTTGCATTATATGTATGATTTGATATAATATCAATGTAACTAAATTTTATATGTCTTGTATCCATTACGGAACGAGAACGGAGGAAAATTATGAATACATCTTTAAGAACTAGACGTCTAACATTTATGGGCGTTATGCTTGCTGTTACTATCATTCTTGACATGACACCACTTGGAGCTATTCCACTTGGAACTGTTAGTGCAACTATTACCCATATTCCAACAATAATTACAGGTATTATTCTTGGACCAATTGCAGGACTTATTATGGGAACTGCCTTTGGTATTATTTCGTTACTTCACGCTTTAATGCGTCCAGTGACATTTCTTGATCCACTATTTGTTAATCCGTTATTGTCAGTACTTCCACGTATGATGATTGGAGTGGTTTCCTATTATGCATATACAGGAACTAGAAAACTTCTTGGATCAATTAAACCAAATAATCAGCTACAAAATACAATTAGCGCAGCTGTAGGTGGAGCGTTTGGATCTATGACAAACACTGTATTAGTATTATCTATGATGTATATTATCTATGCGCGTCGTATCTTGCAAGGATTTATTGATGCGGGATGGTTTGGCTCTGATGCTGTTTTAGGTGACTTACGGGGTTGGATAATTGGGATTATAACAAGTAATGCATTATTAGAAGCGGCAGTAGCTACTCTTTTGACTACAGCAATTGTTGTTGCGTATAAAAAAGTATTTGGTAATTCTTTAGAAGGGCGTTCATAGAGGCGCCCATATGAATAATTATAGAAAAAGGAGAGCTAAGCTATGTTGTTAGCAATTGATATTGGAAATACAAATATTACAATTGGTGTGTTTAAAGGGGATGTAATTGATAACAGATTTAGAATGCGTACTAAGACTGAAAAAACGTCAGATGAATACGGATTATTTATTGTTACATTGCTTAGAGAAAAAGGTGTTAATCCTAAGGAAATTAAAGCGGTAATAATATCTAGTGTAGTTCCAGATATTATGTATTCTTTTGTTAGTGGAATTAATAAATACCTTGATAAGGAACCGATGATTGTTGGGCCAGGAATTAAAACTGGTATATCTATACATACAGATAACCCTAGTGAAGTTGGAGCAGATAGAATAGTAGATGCAGTTGGTGCCTATAATGATTATGAAGGAAATCTGATAGTTATGGATTTTGGAACAGCTACAACTATTGACTTAATTACAGATAAAGGTGTTTTTGAAGCGGCAATTACAGTTCCAGGAATAAAAATCAGTGCAGATGCATTGTGGAAAAAAGCGGCAAAGCTTCCCGAAATTGAAATCAAAAAACCAAAAAGTATATTAGGTAAGAATACGGTACAAAGTATGCAGGCAGGTTTAGTATATGGGTACATAGGTCAAATTGAATATATAATCAAAAAAATAAAAAATGAGTACGGTAAAGAAGCAACAGTAATTGCAACCGGTGGGCTAGGTAGAATTGTTGTGGAATCTATAGAGAATGTGATTTATGACCCTGACCTTACACTAAAAGGACTTAAATATATTTTTGATAAGAATAGTGGTTAAGGAGTATTATGAAATACGGAGATACTGATTTAAAATATGGTTTGTTTTTGGGACCGATGGCAGGAGTCACAGATATGGTGTATCGCCAACTGTGTCAGGAACAAGGTTGCGAAGTAACCTATACCGAAATGGTCAGTGCTAAAGCTATATATTATAATAATAAGAAGACGAGTACATTATTAGCAATTGATGATGCAGAATTTAATGTAGGGGTACAGTTGTTTGGAAGAGAGCCTGAATTAATGGCTGAGATGATTAAGAAAATTGACAATGATAAAATAACTTCTTATGATGTGAATATGGGTTGTCCTGTTCCAAAGATTGTAAATAACGGTGAAGGCTCAGCGTTAATGAAAGAGCCTTTATTAATTGGAAAAATAGTGGAAGCTTTAGTTAGAGTCACAAATAAACCGATATCAATTAAAATAAGGTCAGGTTTTAATGACGAAAGTCTTAACGCTGTTGAGGTTGCACATATAGCACAAGAATCAGGAGCTACCCATGTTGCCATACACGGTCGTACGAGAGAACAATATTATTCTGGAAAAGCAAATTGGGACATTATTAAAACTGTCAAAGAAGCAGTTACAATTCCAATTATCGGAAACGGTGATGTAGAATGTGGAGAAGATATTCAGAAAATTATTAAGTATACAAATTGTGATGGTGTTATGATTGGTCGAGGCGCAATGGGAAATCCGTGGATTTTTAAAGAATTAATATATGCTCTTGAAGGAAAAGAATATACTAGACCAACTACAAAAGAAATTGTAGATACAATTTATCGTCATGGAAATATGTTAGTTGACCATAAAGGTGAGTACATTGCCATGCGGGAAATGCGTAAACATGTCTCTTGGTATACAAGAGGTCTTACTAATGCCACTAGACTTAGAAATGATATTAATAGAGTGGAAACAATCGAAGATTTAACTGTATTAATCAATCAATTTTTAATTGTATAGTAATAACCATACATAAATGATTGTGTAAAAAGGTATAAAAAGTTAAGCAAATTGAGGGGTTGTTTGTTGACATTATATAGAGATTACGATATAATCATTTAAAATATTAGATTGCTGTAAATTCACGCTTACCTATAGTTAGGCGTGTTTTATACTACAGGAAAGATGAGGTATGACTGATGCCAGACAAGAAAAGAATACTTACTTACAGTGGACTTAAATCAATGGAAAAGGAATTAGAAAATTTAAAGGTTATAAAACGTAAGGAGATTGCAGAGAAGATAAAAGAAGCTAGAGCACAAGGTGATTTATCTGAAAATGCTGAGTACGATGCTGCTAAAGATGAGCAAGGTGAAATTGAAGCACGTATTGCTGAACTTGATAAGATTTTAAAAAATGCAGAAGTAATAGATGAAGATGAAGTGGATCTAAGTACTATTAGTATTGGATGTAAAGTTCTTCTCTATGATTATGAATATGAAGAAGAAGTTGATTATGCAATTGTTGGTTCTACAGAAGCTGATACATTACATGGTAAGTTATCAGTTGAATCTCCAGTTGGAGCTAAACTTAAGGGCGCTAAACAAGGCGATGTTGTAGAAGTGCTTACACCTAGTGGTACAAAAATCAAGTTTAAAGTATTGGAAATACATAGATAAGGGAGTGCTAAACGTGTCAAAAGATACTAATAATAAAGTGGAAAATGAAATTTTAAGCGGTCAGGAGTTAAACGAATTATTACAAATTCGTAGAGATAAATTAACTGAGTTACAAGAAAAGGGTAAAGACCCTTTCCAAATCACTAAGTATGATACAACTCATAGAAGTAAAGATATTATTGATAACTTTGAATCGTTAGAAGGTGAAGAAGTTAAAATTGCTGGACGTATTATGACTAAACGTAATATGGGTAAAGCATCATTTTGTCATATTTCAGATAGAGATGGACAAATTCAATCTTATGTACGCAAAGATCAAATTGGTGATGAATCTTATGATGAATTCAAGCACTATGACTTAGGTGATATTGTTGGAATTACCGGTGTGATTTTCAAGACTCAAAAAGGTGAAATTTCGGTTAAAGCACGAGAAGTTATTCTTCTATCAAAGTCTTTACAGATTTTACCGGAAAAATATCACGGACTCAAAGATATGGATACAAGATATCGTCAAAGATATCTAGATCTAATTGTTAATCCAGAAGTTAAAGATACATTTTTAAAACGATCAAAGATTATTAAAGAAATTCGTTCGTTCTTAGATGGAAGAGAGTTCCTTGAAGTTGAAACGCCAGTGTTGTTGTCAATACCAGGTGGAGCTGCGGCTAAACCATTTGATACACATCACAATGCGTTAGACTTACCAATGCACCTTAGAATTTCTCTTGAATTACCTCTTAAGAGATTAATTGTAGGTGGATTTGAAAGGGTTTATGAAATTGGTCGCGTGTTTAGAAATGAAGGCCTTTCGATTCGTCATAATCCTGAGTTTACTCTTCTTGAGTTATACCAGGCTTATACAGATTATTATGGTATGATGGAAATCACAGAAAGTTTAATTCGCTCAGTAGCACAGAATGTACTAGGTACAACTACTGTGATATATGATGACGTTGAAATTGATTTGGGTAAACCATTTGAAAAATTAACAATGGTTGATGCAATCAAAAAATATGCTGATATAGATTTTAATACAATTAAAACCGATGATGAGGCACATGCTCTTGCAAAGAAACACGATGTTCATATTGAAAAACACTATAAAAAGGGTGAAATAATAGAAGCTTTTTTTGAAAAGTTTGCAGAAGAGAATCTGGTTCAACCTACATTTATCATGGATTATCCTGTGGAAGTTTCTCCACTTGCAAAACGTAAGCCTGAAGATCCTGCATATACTGAACGTTTTGAATTATTTATTACAAAGCGTGAATTTGCTAATGCGTTTTCGGAACTTAATGATCCAATTGATCAAAGATCACGTTTTAAATATCAAGAAGAATTAAAGGCAGCAGGTGATGAAGAAGCTAACTCAGTTGATGATGACTTCTTAATGGCTCTAGAATATGGCATGCCACCTACAGGAGGACTTGGTATTGGTGTTGATAGATTAATTATGCTATTGACTGATTCATATTCAATTAGAGATGTATTATTATTCCCTACAATGAAGCCGAAGGCTGAGTAAAGCCTTAGTTTTACAAGATTTTACGGTTTATGCCGATAAAACTTACGACCGATATACGACAACAGTATAGGGATTAATCACAAAATAGATGACGGTAGGAGAAATCCTACCGTTTCATTGAGTTTGAAATATTAGTATAACTGTTGAAATAAGGTTTCAAATGGTATAATATTATCGTAGCATAGTAGTAATAGAAAAATTCTAAAGGATAATATAGACGTGTATTGAAAGAGGAGGATATTAAAATGGCAGTTAGACATATGGATGTTAAATTTGAAAATGGCTTTAACGGTGTAGCAAAAGCACCTAAGGCAGAACTTAAAATTGGAGTGAATACAGGAGAGGTTCTACCTTATGATATGTTATTTGCTGCATTGGCTTCTTGCTTATACGCCACTTTTATGGATATTGTGGAGAAAAAAAAGATAACATATGATTCTTGTACTATAGAAGTAACAGGAGAAAAAAGAGATGAAGTTCCTGCGACACTTAAATGGGTAAATGTTGGTTTTAATATTGAAAGATTGCAAGAAGGTAAAGAAAAAGGTATTACAAAATCAGCTGAGTTAGCAACAAAGTACTGTTCTATTTATCAGACTATTGCACAAGTGGCCAAAATGAGCTTTGAAGTAAAGTTCTAGATGATACTTTTAGAAGTAAACTTGTTTAATTCAATTTGTCATAAAATTGTAAATTGATATTCCTTGTATAAGTGAGTTAATATGATATAATGGGTATGATATAAATCTAGAAATGGGGTGTACCCAATTGATTAACGAAGATAAAATTAAATTAATGATTAAACTTGCTTCCTACGAAGAAAACGAAGGAAAGAAAGATTTTAAGATTATGAGAAGAGCAAAATCTGATTATATTTCTATTAATAGTTTTGTTGCCTGTGTTCTTGCATCTATTGCAGTATTTATAATTTTCATAGCAGATTTTGGATCAAAGTTTATTGAAAATCTAGCTCAGTTTACAGATTATGACTTTGTCGGTGACGGTATTGAATACCTTACAATTTGGATTTTGATTATGGCAATTTATTCGTTTTTTAGTGGAAGAATGTATCGAAAAGAATATAATGAATCGGAAAAGCGAATAAAAATATATCAAAAAACTTTAAAAGATTTAGGCAAAATAAGCAAAAACAGATAACATGGAGGACTAATAATGGAACGTGTGCTAGAGATAAGAGGAATGCTTATCGGACTTTATAAAAAATTCGATAGAATTATCAATCCAATTGGTAAATTTATCATTTCATTAATAATGGTAACAAAGCTCAATAAATTTTTTGGATATTCACCTTTGTTTGCAAGTTTGATGATTAATATTGTCATGGCGGGATTGGCGGCATTTTTGCCTACGAGTTGGTTTGTATTATTACTTATGGCAGTAATAACCTTACAGTTATTTGCTGTTTCTATTGAGGCAACAGTGGTAGTTCTTCTAGTAATGTTGGTTGTTTATTTGCTTTTTGCTAGAATTCAACCAAAATATGCAATGCTTATTTTGTTAGTTCCATGGTTTTATAGTATGCATATAGTATATGTATTACCACTATTTGCAGGATTGTTCTTAGGTGTTAGCTCGATTATTCCTTTGGCTGTTGGTGTTACTGTTTATTCCTTTACAGCATATTTACCAGGATTATTAGAACTGCATGTACCAAATGCAACACTATTTGAAAGTCCTGACATACTAATTGAAATGTACAAATATTTATCATTAGCGATTTTAGCAGATCGTAATATGATGGTTATAATTGGTGCGTTTTCAGGTGTAGTAATTGTCATGTATTTTGTGAGAAAGTTAGAAATAAATTATATTCATTATATAGCTATTGGCATTGGTGCAATAACAATGATTATTGCAGTTGTAATTGCAAATGCTGTATTAAGTGGTACCGTTTCGGTAGGTGGAGTTTTATTAGGCTCTATCGTTGGAATGCTTTTAGTTGCGGCATTTCAGTTTGCCAAATTTAGTTTAGACTATAATCGTTCTGAAAAACTTCAGTTTGAGGATGATGAATATGTTTATTACGTACGAACAATTCCTAAAATAAAAGCTCCTACACAACAAAAAGAACAAAAATAACACTAATAGAGGTGGCGTTATGACGTCAATACAAGATTTACTAAGTTGGTTTAATGACTTAGCAGTACATTTTCCAACGATTCATCTTCGAGATATAATCGAGATAGCTCTTATAGCCTTTGTCATCTATCAACTACTCTTGTGGAGTAGAAAAACTAGAGCATGGGTATTATTTAAGGGCCTTGTTGTGTTGGTCATTGTTAGTGTTGTTGCTACCTTGTTTGAACTTAATACCATATTATGGATATTTAGCAATGCTATTAATGTAGGTATTATTGCTATTATTATTGTGTTTCAACCAGAACTTAGACGTGCCCTTGAATCTTTAGGACGACGAAATTTCTTTAATAATTTTTTTATTGAAGATGGCAGAGAAAAATTTGAGGGAAGCGAAACAATTATTAAAGAAATTGTAGAAGCTGTTTATGAAATGTCTCTTGTAAAAACAGGAGCACTTATTGTTATAGAACAACATGAAAACCTTAGTGAATATGAAGGTACTGGAATTGAAATTGGAGCATATGTGACAAGACAAATGCTTGTAAATATTTTTGAACATAATACACCATTACATGATGGAGCTGTTATTATTCGAAATAGTCGAATTATTGCAGCCACATGTTATCTACCTCTTTCTGATAATATGACATTAAGTAAGGAACTTGGAACTAGACACCGAGCAGGCGTTGGTATTAGCGAAGTTTCAGATGCGGTTGTAATCATTGTATCAGAAGAAAACGGAAAAGTTTCCGTTGCCATTGGTGGTAATCTAGTAAGAGGTGTTGAATCAGAATACCTTAAAAATAAGCTGTTACACATATACTCAACAGCGGTAGACAAGCCGAGACGTTTTAAACTGTGGAGAGGAAGGCCTAAAATTGATAAAAAAGATAACGAATAATTTTTGGTGGAAAATCTTTTCTGTTTTTCTTGCGTCATTAACATGGCTGATGATTGTTAATACGGAGGATCCACAGATTTCAAGAACCTTCTACGATGTACAGGTGGAAAAATTAAATATTGAGGCTATAGAATCAGAAAAAAAGGCTATTGAATACCGTGAAGGTGAAACGGTAAATGTTAGAATTCGTGGCAAAAGATCAATTGTAGATAATATGTCTATTTCTGATATTCAGGCGTATGCTGATCTTGAGAAAAAATCCATAACTGATGCGGTGGATATTGTGGTAGAGGTACCTGAAAATATATCTGTTGTTGAGAAAGAACCAAATATGATGATGGTTGAACTTGAGAATATTATAACTGTTCAAAAGGGAGTACAGTCTTATATGGAAGGGGAACCAAGGGAAGGATACGTGTATCTTGATCCTATTGTAATTCCAAATAATCTTGAAATCGAAGGACCTGAATCAAAAATAGGTTTAATTAAGAGTGTCTTAGTTCCGGTTAATATTGAAGATGTCACAAGGGATGTAACATTATATGGCTCACCACAAATTATTGATGATTCTAATAACGTTATAAATGGTCTTTCTATGAGCGCGACTCAAATAAAAATTCAAGTACCTATTGAGAAGCTGAAAATTGTAGAACTTAAACTAGATATAGACGAAACTATAGCACCTGGTTACAGACTTCTTGGATTATCATTAAGTCAGAACGCATTACAGGTTAGAGGAAAAGAAGTGACTGTTGATTACCTCGATGCTATTACTATAAGCGGACTTGACTTGAAACCATTAGTTCAAGATACTATATTAAATGTTAATGTAAGTACGATTTTACCTAACGGAATTAATGTTTATGAAGATGTTATAGCAATTCAGGTTTATGTAGACATTGAACCGATTGTAGAGAAGACAATTAATATTAGTAACGGTGATATCAATGTAAGACATTTAGCTGAGGATCTTCAATTCAGTTACGTTGATGAGGAAAGTTATTCTATTACCTATAGAGGAATTGAAGATGACTTAAGCAAAGTTGATATTGAGAGTGTTTCACCTAGTATTTCACTTCGTGGAATTGAAGAAGGTATTCAAGAAATTGAATTATATTACTTCGTTCCATTAGGAGTTGAAGTAATATCTGAAAAACCTACAGTGACGGTTGAACTTACAAAAGTTGTTGACGAAATAGATGAAGATACTGAAGAGGTAGAGGTAGAAACAGATACTGAGAATTAATTTATAAAACTATAATAATAATTATATAAACAAGCCATGCTTTCATACCAATTTAACATGTGGTATATACCAATGAAAGTATTGGCTTTTTTTCTATAAATAAAATATTGAAGTTCTATTTGAAAGTGATACAATAGAACAAAGAGACTACGGTGAAAACATCAGGTATAAGGTTACCAAAACCTTAATAATGAATAAGGAGTATCTAAGATGGGGAATTTGTTTGGAACAGATGGAGTTAGGGGTATTGCAAACAGTGAATTAACAGTGGATTTAGCATATAAGCTTGGACAAGCAGGAGCATATGTTTTAACAAAAGAGAAGGCACACAAACCAACAATATTGATTGGAAGAGATACTAGACTTAGTGGAGAAATGTTAACTGCAGCTCTCGTTGCAGGAATATGTTCAGTTGGTGCAAATGCAATAAGTATTGGTATTGTACCAACACCTGCAGTTGCCCACTTGACTCGTGAATATGAAGCTGACGCAGGCGTTGTCATAAGTGCATCTCACAATCCGGTAGAGTATAACGGAATTAAGTTTTTTAATAACAAGGGTTACAAGTTGTCTGATAAACTAGAAGAAGAAATAGAAGCATTAATTGAAGACGATTGTAAATCCATTGAAACACCAACAGGAATAAATATTGGAAGAGTTCAATATAGAACTGAAAGTATTTATGATTATATTCGTTTTGCAAAAAAACGCATTAATCATAGATTTGAAGGAATTAAAGTCGTAATTGATTGTGCAAATGGAGCTTCTTATGTATCAGCACCAGAAGCTTTGAGACAATTAGGAGCAGAAGTTGTCATTATTCATAATGAACCAGATGGAACTAATATTAATAAAGCTTGTGGATCAACTCACATGGATGATTTAAAGGCATATGTTATACAAGTTGGAGCAGATATTGGTTTTGCATATGATGGAGATGCAGACAGATGTTTAGCAGTTGATGAACATGGTCAAATGGTAGATGGGGATCAGCTTATGGCAATCTGTGGTAATTACATGAAAAACCAAGGAACGCTTAACCAAGATACTATTGTTGGTACAGTTATGAGCAACCTAGGTTTCACTCTAATGGGTAAGGAGCAAGGCATAAATATTGTTCAGACAAAAGTTGGAGATAGATATGTACTTGAAAATATGCTTGAAAATAATTACAATATTGGAGGAGAACAGTCAGGACATATTATTTTCTTAGATGAAAATACAACAGGTGATGGTCTCTTGACTTCGTTACACGTTCTAGAAGTAATGAAAGCAACAGGTAATAAGTTGTCTGAACTTGCTTCTATTATGAATGTTTTACCACAAGTGTTAGTAAATGCAAAAGTTAGCACATCCAAAAAATACGAATATTTAAATGATGCATTAATTGCAAAGGAAGTTAAAGAATTAGAAGATAAATTTGCAGGAAATGGCCGTGTACTTATTAGACCCTCAGGTACAGAACCATTAGTAAGAGTCATGATAGAAGGTAGCAATAAAGCAGAATTAGCAAGAGAAGCGACAAGGTTAGCAGGAATAATTGAAGAAAGATTAGCATAGAAGGGGAGATAAACATGTGTGGTATCGTTGGATATATTGGAGACAGAGAAGCAACTCCTATATTAGTTGAAGGATTAAAAACATTAGAATATAGAGGTTATGATTCAGCAGGAGTAGCAATATATAATGACAAGATTGATTTGGTAAAAACAAAAGGACGCCTTAAAGATTTAGTAAAAACGCTAGGTGATTCAAATATGAAAGGTACAATGGGCATAGGTCATACAAGATGGGCAACACACGGAGAACCTTCTTATTTAAATGCGCATCCACATATGAATTCAGATGTAGATATAGCACTTGTTCATAATGGTATTATAGAAAACTACATTGAACTTCGTGAAGAATTAATTGAAAAAGGATATAAATTTGTATCTGAAACTGATACGGAAACAATTGTACATCTTATAACTGAAAGTGAAAAAACAACAGATACTTTTCTTGATGCGATTTTAGCTGCAGCAAGTAGAATTGATGGTTCTTATGCTTTAGGTGTAATTTCACATAAAAACCCTGATGAAATTATTGCGGTTCGTAAAGAAAGTCCATTAGTTATAGGAATTGGAGAAGGTGAAAATTTTATAGCCTCTGATATTCCGGCACTTTTAAAACATACAAGAAATGTATATTTTCTTGAAGATAACGAAATTGCTATACTAAGAAAAGAATCTGTAAAACTTCTTGATATGGATAAAAATGAAGTTAAGAAAGAAATATTTAGAGTTACATGGGATATGGATGCGGCTGAAAAAGCAGGATTTAATCATTTTATGTTAAAAGAAATTCACGAACAACCAAGAGTTATGCGTGATGTACTTGCTCAAAGAATTGATGAAACTTCAACAGAAATCAAACTAGATCAACTAAAAATTGATAAAGAACTTTTAAAAAGAGTTAATAAAGTATACCTTGTAGCATGTGGAACAGCTTCATATGCCGCTGAAGTTGGTAAAGAATTGCTTCAAAAAGTCGCGAGAATTCCTGCGGTTATGGAAACAGCCTCAGAATTTCGGTATAAAGACCCAATTATTGATGAAAACACATTAATGATTGTAGTTTCTCAATCGGGAGAAACAGCTGACACGCTAGCAGCCCTTAGAATGGCTAAGAAAAGCGGAGCTTACGTAATAGCAGCGGTTAATGTTGTAGGCTCCACAATGGCTAGAGAAGCGGATGATGTGCTATATTTATGTGCTGGACCTGAAATAGCTGTGGCTTCAACAAAAGCCTATTCGGCACAACTTGTAGCAATGTATTTAATAAGTATTAAAATTGGTCGATTATTAGGCAAAATAAATGATACTGAATTTATTGAATTAAGAGACGCATTATTAAAACTACCAACACAAATTGAAAAGATTTTGGCAAGAGAAGAAGAAATAAAAATGCTTGCATATAAACACTTAGATATGAAAAACATTTTCTATATCGGACGTGGTTTAGACTATGCTGCTTCACTTGAAGGTGCTCTAAAAATCAAAGAAATTGCATATCTTCATGCAGAAAGTTATCCTGCAGGAGAACTTAAGCACGGCCCCATTGCATTAATTGAAAACGGATCAGTTCTTATGGGCATATTAGGACAAGAATATCTAATGGAAAAAACAATAAGTAATATTAAAGAAGTCAAAGCTCGTGGAGCAGAAGTTATAGCAATAGCACTTGAAGGCAATGAAAAAGTCAAAAAAATTGCAGATGATGTTATCTACGTTCCAGCTACACATTGGATGCTAACAACTTTATTAGTCAATATTCCTCAACAGCTATTTGCATACTATATTGCATGTGGTTTAGGACATGATGTGGATAAACCGAGAAATTTAGCTAAAAGCGTTACAGTAGAATAGTACTCCCACAATAAAAACAATGTGTTGGCTGTAAGTGGTCAACACATTGTTTTTAACGAATATTGAGATGTCGATACTCTAAAGGGTTTAATGTTGTATAACGTTTAAACATTTTGGAGAAGTTTGAAGAATTGCATAGATGTAATTTAGTTGAAATTTCATTAATAGTTAGATTTTCTGTTCCATGTTTATAAATGGTGAGAATAATATTAGAAACAGGATATGAGTATTGAAAAGTTTTAGATTGACTTATAAGATGAATATAATCATTTACTAATTGAAATTCATAATCGATTAATTTATTTCTATCTGTTTCATTATCAATATAATTTATTTGAGAATTTCGAAGATCAAATTGGAGAATCCAATATTCTTGACAAATAAGGGGAGATTGGTATAATTATTTGAGGACGAATTTTCTATTGTTGCATCAAAACGTAATGATAAATAACTAACCATCAATTAACAGATTCATAAGGAGATAATATGTTTAAAGTATATGTAGATGGACAACATGGTACTACAGGATTACTGGTTAATGAACGATTGGAAAATCACTCGCAGGTACAAATTCTCACAATTCCATATAATAAAAGGCATGATAAAGATTTAAGAATTCAATTACTTAATGAAGCTGAGATTGTATTCTTGTGTTTACCAGATGATGCGGCTAAAGAAGCGGTAGGATTAATAACAAATCCTAATACTAAGATAATAGATGCATCAACAGCGCATAGAACCAATAGTATATGGACTTATGGATTTTCAGAACTTAGTTATGAACATAAAATGGCAGTTAAACATGCAAAGAGATTATCAAATCCTGGATGCCATGCAACAGCAGCTATTGCTGCGTTATATCCGCTAATTGAAGAAGGTATCATTAATTCGGAACTTCAACTAAGCTTGTTTTCAATAACCGGGTACTCAGGTGGTGGAAAGAAGATGATACATACATATGAACATACCGACAGTATTGATTATAAAGCTCCAAGGCAGTATGCTCTATCACTTAATCATAAACATGTTCCTGAAATCATGAAACAAAGTGGATTAACTAAAAAACCATTATTTATGCCAGTTGTAGCAGACTTTGCTAGAGGACTTACCGTATCAATCCCATTTGCAATAGAACAAATGGATATTAAGATGACAAAAGAAGAAATTGCTAAGTTTTATAAAAATTATTATAAAGAATCACATTATATTAGAGTACACAAAGCTGATTGTATAGAATCTCTTGTTGATAATTGTACTAATATTCAAGGAAACAACAACACTAATTATTTGGATATTTATGTTTATGGTAATGATGAACAAATCCAGATAATATCAAAGATTGATAATTTAGGCAAAGGTGCATCAGGTGCAGCAATACAGAATATGAATATAATGTTGGGGATCGATGAAACTATAGGATTATAATTGAGAATAGGATTACAATTAAGGCTAAAAAATTCATTAATCTAATTAGGTTGTTTTTTTAATGAATCTTTAATCTTATTAACATATCTATCTAACTTATACACACTATACTAATAGTATCAGCATTTGGTTTTGAGATTACAAAATAAATCAAAAAGAATATAAGCGAGGTAAAAATGATGAAAAAAAGATTGTATCGTTCTAACAGTGATAAAATGTTAACGGGTGTTTGTTCAGGGATTGGCGAATATATTGATCTTGATCCTACACTTGTAAGATTATTGTTTGTATTAGTGAGTTTAGCCTATGGAAGCGGGGTTATAGCATATATTATTGCTGCAATAGTTATTCCTGAAAAACCAGAAAATTATGAATATGATGATAAAGAAGTTGAAGTCTTTGATAAAGATGGGAACAAAATTGAATCTGACCCAAACAAGCAAAAAAAAACTAAACAATTAATCGGAATAGTTCTCTTGGGATTAGGCGGTTTCTTATTAGTAGATAATCTATTCACGTGGTTTGATAGAGGCGTGATTTGGGCTATTGGAATTATTGCTGTTGGTGGGTTTTTATTATTAAAAACTTCAGAAAAAAAGGAAGAATAAAACTGTGAAAAGGTCTTTTGATATCCATAGTATTTATTAATATAGTAGAAAATATAAAAAAAACATTATAATTATTGAAATTCAATCAAAGTATTGCTATAATAGCATTATTATGTGATGATTGTATCCTGAAATTATAATAAATTTACTGGTATGTAATCTACTACTATGTTACTTAATTCACCAGTTATTACTGAATGAGAGGTATTATATTATGGAACTAAAAGGCAAGGTGCTTATTGCACAAGGCGGTGGTCCAACTGCTGTAATTAATCAAAGTCTTGTGGGAGCAGTGTTAGAATCAAGAAAATTTCCACAGATTACAAAAGTATATGGAGCCATTAATGGTGTTGAAGGAATTGTTAACGAAAGATTTATGGACTTAACTAGAGAGACTACTAACAATCTTGAAAAAGTTAGTAAAACACCTGCTTCAGCATTGTTATCAACAAGAGTTAAACCTGACGCAGCATATTGTAAAGAAATTTTCAAAGTATTAAAGGCACATGATGTGAGATATTTCTTTTATATAGGTGGTAATGATTCGGCAGACACAGTACGAATTGTTAACGAACAAGCGCAAATTTCTGATTATGAGTTTAGAGCAATTCATATTCCAAAAACAGTAGATAACGATTTGGTTATTAATGACCATACACCTGGTTATGGATCAGCTGCAAGATATGTAGCAGAAGCATTTATCGGGTTAAATCTTGATAATAGAGCTTTAGCAGGTGTTTATATTGGTATTATTATGGGAAGAAATGCTGGTTTTTTAGCGGCTGCTTCAGCACTTGCTAAGAAATATCCTGATGATGGTCCGCATTTGATTTATCTTCCTGAGAGAGCATTTAGTATAGATAAGTTCTTAAAAGATGTTAAGGAAGTATATCAAAAGTATGGGCGTTGTATAGTTGCTGTTTCTGAAGGAATCAAAGATGAAGAAGGCAATCCTATTATCGCAAATCTTACTGATAATGTTGAAACAGATGCTCATGGTAATCTTCAGTTATCAGGATCCGGTACATTAGGTGATATGTTAACTAAGCTTGTTAAAGAACAACTAAATATTACACGTGTACGTTCAGATACATTAGGTTATACACAACGTAACTTTATAGGATCAATTTCAGATATTGACTCACAAGAAGCTCGTGAAGTTGGAGAAAAAGCAGCTCAATATGCGATTTGGGACAATATTGATGGTTCTATTGTTTTAGAGAGAACCGGTACGTATAGTGTTAATTATCGATTGGTTAAACTAGAAGAAATTGCAAGAAAAACTAAGTATATGGCCGACAATTTTATTAATGCAGCAGGTAATAATGTTACACATGATTTTTACTTATATGCAAGACCATTGATAGGATCAGGTTTCTTACAGCCACATCGCTTAAGAGCACCTATGGCAACGCAATTGTTAAGATAATAATAAAGTGTAGGCATACGACGCTTGTGGGAGTCCCATTACGCATCACATGCCTACACTTTCTTTTTGCATTTAGTCACAAATATAAGTTTAGGATTTAGTGTAACAGATAGATTTTCTACATGATAATATCGCTCATATTGTATAAACCTGGAGTTTTATTAGCTAAGAACAAAGCGGCGTTAATTGAGCCTACTGCAAAAACATCTTTAGAATAAGCCATATGATTAATTTCAATGACTTCATCTTGTCCAGCAAAAACAACCTGGTGTTCACCAACAATGGTGCCACCACGAACTGCGTGGATTCCAATTTCTTTTTGAGCACGTTTTTTTCTATCAATACTTCTATCATATTTATAATTATATTCATTATTAAGTGTTTCATTAATTGAATCAGCAATATATAGAGCTGTACCACTTGGTGCATCAACTTTTTGGTTATGATGTTTTTCTATTATTTCAATATTAAAGTTTGCAGGTGTTAAAACTTCTGCAGCTTTTTGTACTAAGTTAATTAATAGGTTGATTCCAAGAGACATATTAGCGGAGAAGAGAATGGGTAATTTTGTAGAAGTTTCTTTGATGAAATCTATTTGATCTTCACTAAGTCCTGTGGTACATAATACAATGGGTATATTTAGAGAGATAGCACTTGTTAATAATGAATTAACTGCACTAGCAATGGAAAAATCAATAATAACATCAGCCTTTACTGTACAGGTTTCTAGACTGCTGAAAACTGGATAATCAAAGTTTTTAGCAGTATTTCTGTCAATACCGGCTACGATTTTGCAATTAGGGTGGTCAATTACAAGATTAGAGATAGTGTGACCCATTTTACCATTACATCCATGCATAATTATATTAGTCATTAGTTCTTTACCTCGATGTTATAAGACAACATTGCATCTCTAAGAAGTTTTACTTTAGTAGGTTCCATTTCATATAATGGTAATCTGCAAGGACCAACTTCAAGTCCCATTAAGTTCATAGCTTTTTTGATTGGAATAGGATTTGTTTCAGTAAATAGATTATTTATTAAGTTAAGCATACGTAATTGTAAAGCTAAACTTTCTTTATGTTTTCCCTGCATATACAATTCGACAATATTGTGAGTCTCTTCAGGTAACATATTAGCAACTACTGATATGACACCTTTACTACCAATTCCAAGAAGTGGAACGATTTGATCATCGTTACCAGAATATAAATCTATATCACCTTGAGTAAGAGCCAACATATTCATAATTGAACCGATATTACCACTAGCTTCTTTGATTGCAATAATATTATCGATTTTTGATAATTCAGAAGTGGTTTCAGGTGCAATAGCCATACCGGTTCTTGAAGGGACATTATACAATATGATAGGAATGTCAACGCTATTTGCGATTGCACCAAAGTGTGCAACTAAACCTCTTTGGCTTGTTTTGTTGTAGTATGGTGTAACTTGTAATAAGCCATCAGCACCTAATTGTTGAGCTTTTTTTGATAATGAGATACCGTGTGCAGTATCATTACTACCGGTGCCTGCAATTACTGGAACTCTTCCTTTAGTTGCTTCAACTGCAGTTTTTATACATTCTAAATGTTCAGCATCATTCATTGTTGAAGGTTCACCAGTAGTTCCACATATAAGTATTGCATCTGTTTTGTTATTTATTTGCCAATCAACTAATTCGGATAACCTTGAAAAGTTGACCGATCCATCTTGATTAAATGGTGTTACTATTGCAACACCTGAACCTGTAAATAGTGACATAATAATCCTCCTCTTCTACCTGATTAAAATAAAAAATACAGTCAGTAGGAGCCAACTGTATATTAATTAATAATAACAGTAGCTCTCCATCTTCAAATTAGAACATGACAATCATACAGCTTTTAACTGAATGACCAGGATTGGTAATTTCAAGATTACATTCCTTCGGCATATTTCCCTTTCAACTTATTTCAACGATACTTGAATATCTATGTAAGTTTACTGATTAAACATGCGCCTCTACCAAATATAGGGTTTTTAGTATTGATTTTTCCTAGTAATATATATTTTCGTAAGGATAGCATTTTCTATAGAAAATGTCAATACAAAATACGAGAAAAAATCAACTTTATCCACATTTGGAATATTTGAAGGTATAAATAAGTGATATATCTAGTGTATAAAAAATGAACAGAGCCTTATAGCACTAAGGTTTAAAGGATAATAAGTATTAGTTAGCAAAAATTATTTAAAAAAAGAAGTTATCCACATAATCCACATGCTGCTTTTATGCCTCTATGTTATTATAACAGTTTCCCTGTATAAAGTTAAAGAAAAAAACACATATTAAGAAAGTTTTTAAAGAGATCATAGATTTAAGATAGTAGTATAAAAAAATTGTAAATTGGGAGTAAATAGTGTAAAATGAATATTGATGGGTAGATAGATAGATAGATAGATAGATAGATAGATAGATAGTAGGTGTAAAATGAAAGATAAAATAAAAATTATATTGACTGTACTTTGTGTGATGATATTACAGGTTTTAGTTATATATTTATCACATACATATATAGCGAATAATAACATATATATTAAGATTACTTTTGTAGTGCTAGTAAATTGGATGATTATGGGTTTGAGTATTTTCTATTTGTTCAGAACTCACTTTAATAGTAATACCAGTTTTAAAGAATTATATGCTAAGTACAAGATAAATACTATTTTGTATAACTTATTAAAGGAACTGACAAGTGTTGAAGAAACTAAGAAAATATATGAAATGATACTAAAAGCGGCAATTAAGGCTATACCACAGTCTAAATTTGGTAGTATTATAATGAGTCATAATGGTAAAATGCGATTTGATGCATCTTACGGATTTAAACATGAGTATCTAGAACTTATTGAACTTGAAGTAGAAGAGCTTGCTTTATATAGGGCAACTAATGGTAAGATGGATCGACCTATAATTGTGCATGATATTAGCGAGGAGAATACGCATAGGATAGCACAAGAAAAAATAGAATTGTTTGAAAAATCAGGAACAGGATTGATTCGCTCATCAATTGCAGCGCCTATTGTAATAAATGACGTAGTTGTTGGAAGCATTAATTTAGATTCAAAGCAGACACATGTATTTAAAGAAGAAGATATTGAAATCCTTGATTTGTTTGCATTAGAAGTAAGTAAATTTGTGTATTTACATCAAATCCTTGAACAAAATAGAAATATGTCTAGATACGACGAATTAACAAAAATTTTCAATCGAGGATATAGTATTAAGCAAGTAAAAGCTCTTATGGAAGAGAAGAAACAGTTCATTCTTGTTTCTGCAGACCTTAATAATCTTAAAGTAATCAATGATTTATACGGCCATGATGTAGGTGACATATTGATTATTAGCTTTGTTAATAATATGAAGCTATTTTTACCAGATGATGCAATATTTTCCAGATATGGTGGTGATGAATTTGTAATAGTTTTCCCGAATTCATCTCGTACTGAAGTTGCTGTAATAATGGATGATGTTAGCAAGTTTTGCAGTAATTATGAAATAAAAGAATGCAAAATTCCTATAAATGTTTCATTTAGTTATGGTATAGTAGAATATCCAACCGAATCGGGGAACTACGATGAAGTGCTCAAAATAGCTGATGAAAGAATGTATAGACATAAGCGAAATTACAAGAAAAACATAAAAAAAATGCAATAAAATAGCAATA
>JAOZKH010000004.1:52133-61923 GCA_029935405.1 Vallitaleaceae bacterium
GCAATAAAATAGCAATATAAAAAATATTAAGATTTTTTATAAAATCATTTAAATTTTGGAATTTTCTTGAATTATGTTAGAAAATTCTGTATGATAGACAACAGGTTACACAAATTATGTAAAGTGACATTCTTAACTAGGAGGCTATAATGTACGGCGATATTATTTACGTAGAGCGACAACCATTGTTGTGGCGTTCAGCAGAATATAGAAGAAATCCAAAATCTAAAATATTAGATATAGCAATATATAGGACGACTAAATACAGTCATTATGGAATTGACTTAGGTTCAGGAAAAGTAATTCATTTTTTAGGGTATAGTATTTGGGAGCGACAAGATAGTGCAATAACCATAACATCAATGGAAGAATTTGCAAAAGATGGTGAAGTTAAAGTGCTTAGGAATATACCAAATAAATTTAGTCATGAAGAAATTGTTGAAAGAGCTATGTCAACCCTTTCAACAAATTTTGGCGGCTACAGTATTTTGGAAAATAATTGTGAACACTTTGCGATTTGGTGTGCAACAGGTAGTCGTGCGTCAATGCAATCTGGAAAGATTAAGACAGGGATATCAGTTGTATCAAATCCAATTGCACCAATATCTAAAAAAGTATTAGCATTTGCATCAGCAGGTGTTAGTTATTCTAAGAATTTTCTCAGACGATAGAATGGTTAATTAATATTTAATTCTTGTTCGTATTTGTTTTTCTACTTTAGATATAGATATGCCTTTACGATTGGCATAATCTTCTACTTGATCTTTCCCAATGTGAGCAAGATCAAAATATTTTGAATCAGTACTTGCAAAGTATAAACCGCATACACTTGCAGCAGGAACCATCATGTAACTTTCTGTTAAGGTGATACCAGTATGATTTGTTACTTTTAACCAATCAAACAAAATGGTTTTTTCTGAGTGGTCAATAAGTGAAGGGTAACCAAAAGCAGGTCTAATACCATCATATTTTGCCAATAATAAATCATCTATAGATAAATTCTCTTGTGGAGCATATCCCCATAAATTTTTTCGTAAATCAGCATGTAGTTTTTCAGCGAAAGCCTCGGCCAATCTATCAGCTAAAACTTTAATCATTAAACTATGATAATCATCATCAGTGTATTTGTCTACGAGTTTTGAAACTCCAATTCCAGCAGTAACTGCAAAGCCACCTAAATAGTCCCTAAATCCATTAGCTTCTTGTATGCTTAGAGGAGCGATAAAGTCAGCCAATGAAAGATGTGAAGTTTTTTGCTTTTGTTGTCTAAAGGTATGAAAGGTGTAATTGCTATGTTCACAGATTATGGTAATATCATCACCAGTTGAATAAGCTTCGTTAATAGCCATAACCCCTTTAGTTTTTATGCTTTTATCTTCACTAAGTTTTGCTAATAAAGATAATGCATCATTATATAGTTTCGTAGCTTCATGTCCAAAGACAGGATCATTAAGTATTTCAGGATATTTTTTGCGAAGTTCCCATGCAGTAAAGAAAAATGTCCAATCAATATAAGGTATCAATTCATCTATTGTTGCTTCTACAGTAAGGGTGCCGACAAAGTTTGGTTCATTGATTTGGTTCTTATAATCTATTTGACTTATATTATTAGAACCTTCACTAACAGATTTTGTATAAGAGTCAAGAGAGGAAATGTTTTTTGTGGATATACTTGAAATCTTAGCATATTCATCATAAATATCTTTAACATAAATTGCATGGAAGTTTTTATTTAATAACGCTTTTGCGCTTTCAACACCTTTTGTAGCATCTTTTGTATAGATAACAGGGTGTTTATAATGTGGTGCAATCTTAAGCGCAGTATGAAGCATAGATGTAGTAGCACCACCTATCATAAGTGGTATGTTTGAATTATTTTTTTCGAGAATTTTAGCCAATGTAACCATTTCATCAAGAGATGGGGTGATCAGTCCACTAAGTCCTATGATGTCAACCTTTTTAGCAATAGCTGTTTCTATTATTTGTTCAGGAGAAACCATAATTCCTAAGTCAATAACTTCAAAATTATTACATTGAAGCACAACAGAAACGATGTTTTTACCGATATCATGAACATCTCCTTTTACTGTTGCGAGCAAGATTTTGCCTGCACTTGTGCTAGTACTTTCAATATTTTCTATCTCTATATGAGGAAGCAATAAAGTTACTGCTTTTTTCATTACTCTAGCGCTTTTCACAACTTGAGGTAAGAACATTTTACCTTCTCCAAACAATTCTCCAACTATTTTCATACCATCCATAAGCGGGCCTTCTATAATTGAAATAGCAGTACCCATCACCGTATGCGCTTCAAGAAGGTCTTCTTCTATATAAGTGGTAATGCCTTTTATCAAAGCGGTACTTAGACGATTAGCAACGTCTTCTTTACGCCACAAATCTATAGTTTTAACTTTGGTATCTTTATTGATTACTACAGTTGTAGCATAATCTAGTAAATCATCAGTTGCAGTACTGTTTTTATTAAAAATAACATTTTCAACATTTAATAGTAATGTAGAATCAATATCATCGTAGATTTGAATTAGGCTAGGATTTAATATGGCCATATCTAGTCCGGCTTTTATTGCGTGATATAAAAAAACAGAATGCATGGCCTCACGAATTATATTATTGCCTCTAAAAGAAAATGATAAATTACTTAAACCACCACTAGTTTTAGCGTGAGGTAAGTTATTCTTAATCCATCTGACTGCTTCAATAAAATCCACAGCATAATTATTATGATCACTTATTCCTGTAGCAATAGCTAGAATGTTAACATCAAAGATAATATCTTCAGGAGGAAGAGAAACTTGAGATACAAGAATATCATAAGCTCTTTTGGCAATTTGGATTTTGCGTTCATAAGTATCAGCTTGACCTGTTTCATCAAATGCCATAACAACAACTGCGGCTCCAAATTGTTTAATTAGCTTTGCGCGGTGAATAAATTCTTCTTCACCATTTTTGAGAGAAATAGAGTTAACTATAGGTTTTCCTTGTATGGACTTTAATCCTTCTTCAATAATATCCCATTTTGATGAGTCAATCATAACGGGTACTCGGCTAATATCTGGTTCAGAAGCTATGAGCTTTAAAAAGGTGCCCATTTCTACTTTGCCATCTAGTAAACCATCATCAAAGTTAACATCAATAATTTGTGCACCGTTTTCTACTTGATGTTTGGCTATATCTAGAGCTTCTTCATATTTCTTTTCACGAATAAGTCTTGCAAATTTTCTAGAACCTGCAACATTTGTTCGTTCTCCAATATTAACAAAGTTAAGTGATTTATCAATCTTGAGTGGTTCAAGACCTGCGAGTGTTGTTGTAATATTCTTAGCATTAGGTTTATATGGAGTATAGGGCTTGACCATTTGTTCTATTGCTCTAATATGAGTATCAGTTGTACCACAACAACCTCCAATTATATTGATATAACTGCCTTTTACAAGCTCTTCAAGGAGTGTTGCAGTTTCGTGTGGAAGCTCATCGTATTGACCTAATTGATTTGGTAAACCTGCATTTGGGTGAACGCTGATATAAGTGTCTGAAATAGCTGCTAATTGTTTTATGTAAGGAATTAAATCTTTTGCACCAAAAGCGCAGTTTAAACCTATTGAAATAATATTATCATTTTTCAGGGAAACCACAAAGGCTTCTAAAGTTTGACCAGATAGAGTGCGACCACTTTTATCAGTTAATGTGCCTGAAATCATAATAGGAAGTTTTATATGCTTTTCTTCGAAAACTTCTTCGCAGGCAATAAGTGCAGCTCTTGCATTATGTGTATCAAAAATAGTTTCAATTAATAGTAGTTGAACACCACCGTCAATTAAACCTGTAATTTGTTCTTTATAAGAAGTTTTGATTTCATCAAATGTAACACTTCTAAATCCAGGATTTTCAACATTTGGAGACATGGATAATGATTTATTAGTTGGACCTATACTACCAGCAACAAAACGAGGTTTATTTGGAGTTTTAAGTGTATATGCATTTGCGCATTGAACAGCTATCTTAGCGGCTTCAAAGTTGATTTCATAGGTATAAGACTCTGTATTATAGTCAGATTGACTGATTGATGTTCCGTTAAATGTATTTGTTTCAATAATATCAGCACCTGATTTTAGAAAACTATTATGTATAAAAGTGATGGACGTAGGTTTTGTTAGAACTAATAAGTCATTATTTCCTTTGAGATTATTTGAGTGATTTTTAAATCTATCACCTCTAAAATCTGCTTCAGATAAATGTAATTGTTGGATTGAAGTTCCCATCGCACCATCAAGTATTATGATTCGTTCTTGAAGTATGTTAATTATTTTATTCATTATAAAATCTCCTCTTAAGTTATAGATTTAATTTTCCTTTTATTTATAATTTTATTGTATATTAGAGGGTAAATATTCTTCTTAATTGTATTATATAATATAGTAAGTTAACAGCAATAGCAATATTTATTCATGTTTTTGTTTATAAATACGTAATTATATACTATAATCAGTTATAATATAGAACAAAGTGGAATGTCACGTTTCGCAAAGCGAATTATTCGTGATAGGATAATTTAATGGAAAACTTTCCTAATAATAGATAAAGAAGGTAAAAGATAGTATGAAAGATAAAATTTTAAATAAAGAATATGGTGTATTGACCTATGGAATTACACCACCAAAAGCATCTAATTCCCATGAAAAAATAAAAAAGATTGCAGCAAAACAAATTGAACGTATTAGCAGTTTGAATATTGATGCATTAATTGTTTATGATGTACAAGATGAAAGTGACAGAACTGTAAATGAAAGACCTTTTGAATTTGAAAGTTTTGTTGACCCTTCGATATATGCTAATGAGTATTTGAAGGCACTTGATATCCCAAAAGTTGTATATCGCTGCGTAGGTAATTATGATAAAACAGATTTTGTGGATTGGTTAGAAAGCGGCAAAGATAATTATTCGGTTTTTGTAGGAACGGCAGCTAAGGATCAAAAAGTTAAAATCACTCTTGAGGAAGCTTATATAAAACGAAAAGAAAGTTCAAATAAACCTTTATTAGGTGGTGTCACAATTCCTGAAAGGCACTTAGTTTTAAGAGATGAACATCTTAGACTTGAAAGCAAGGTAGCTAGTGGATGTGATTATTTTGTTTCTCAATGTGTGTATGATGTTGCCATTAGCAAAGCATTTTTAAGAGAATATAAAAATTATTTCATAGAAAACAATCTAGAAATAAAACCAATTATATTTACACTAACTCCATGTGGTTCAGTAAAAACACTTGAATTTATAAAATGGTTAGGTATCAGAGTACCAAAATGGGTTGAAAAAGATTTATTAAGAGCAGATGATATGTTAGCACATTCGTTAAATATTATTTCCGCATTTTTTGTTGAATTAACTAGCTATGCTAAGAAGTTAGATGTACCTATTGGATGTAATATTGAATCAGTATCAATACGTAAAGCTGAGATTGAAGCATCAATTTCATTGGCTAACGAAATCAAAGGTTTTATTAATAGACAGGTAAAGTAAATAAAAATATAAGAGATAAGATGAAAACATAAAATATACTAAAATAAAAAGCTGTTCCACTAAATTATTAAAGATTAGTGAGACAGCTCTTTATGATGAGTTTTGTGAGTTAATATAGAAAATTTATTGTAATAGTTTTTTATATAAGTTTTTCGAGAATTTTATTGGAACGATTAATAAATGCAGTCATATTATTTGGATCTAAAGGTTTATGACTAATCATTGCTAAGTCATATAATTGTTCGCAAAATAATTTTACATCAGATTCCTTTGCTTCATCATCTTTATGATCAATGATAAATTTAACTAATGTATTACTTGAGTTAAGTACTAGAGTTTCATCAGTTGGCATATTCATAGCACCCATATCCATACCCATCATACCATACATTTTTGTCATATCTTGCATACGTCTTGATTCTTCTGCTAATAATATTATCGCTGAAATATCTTCAGATTTAAGTGTTTCTACTTGAACCTTTAGGTTTTCATTATTTAATGCTTTTTTAAAAGTTTTTTCAAGTCCTTCGGTTAAGGTTTTTAAATCCTCTTCGCTGTGTGAACTCTCGCCTTTTAATGTATCTGTTAAATCAGCATCAATTCTTGCAAACTTAACATCTTGATTTTTCATCTCCATATGGCTAATAAATGGTTGATCAATAGAGTGGTTCATTAATATTGCATCCATGTCATGTGATTTAAACATATTAACATATTGAGCTTGAATGACTTCATCAGTAACATAATACACTTTATTTTCGTGGTTTTTATGATTTGCATCTAAGTACTCAGGAAGTGTTTCGTACTTACCGTTAATCGATTTAAATAAAAGTATATCTTTAGTTTTATCAAAAAATTTCTCATCTTTAAGTGCGCCAAATTTGATGAAAGGATGAATATCACCCCAATAACCTTCAAAGGCTTCTCTATCTTTTTTGAATAAGCTTTTAAGTTTATCAGCAACCTTTTTTGTAATGTAATCACTGATTTTCTTGACAAATCCGTCGTTTTGAAGGAAAGATCTTGATACGTTAAGTGGTAGATCAGGACAGTCAATAACACCTTTAAGAAGTAGTAAAAATTCAGGGATAACTTCTTTAATGTTGTCTGCAATAAATACCTGCGAATTATATAATTTGATTTGACCTTCCATATTGTCAAATTCTTTGCCTAGTCTTGGGAAGTATAATATACCTTTTAATCTAAAAGGATAATCCATATTTAGATGAATCCAGAATAAAGGTTCTTTAAAATCGTTAAAAGTTTTTCTATAGAATTCTTTGTATTCTTCAGGAGTGCACTCACTTGCTTTCTTAAGGTATAGAGGAGTTGTATTATTAAGTGGGGAAGGTTCTTTAACTATAATGTTACCTTCTTCGTCTTTTTCTGGTTTTTCATTTACATTAGTAAGAAAAATTTCAAAAGGCATAAAGGAACAGTATTTTTCAATAGTTGTTCTTAGAGTCCAACTATTTAAGAATTCTTTGCCATCATCACTGATATGAAGAATAATATCAGTACCACGTTCAGTTTTAGTTCCAGCTTCAAGTTCGAATTCAGTGCCGCCATCACATGACCAGTGAATTGGCTCGGCACCATCTTTATAGGAAAGAGAATGTATTTCGACAGTTTCAGCTACCATGAAAGATGAGTAAAAACCTAAACCAAAGTGACCTATTATTTGTTCAGCATTGTCTTTATCTTTGTACATATTAAGAAAGTCTTCTGCACCAGAAAAAGCGATTTGGTTAATATATTTTTTGACTTCTTCATCAGTCATACCAATGCCTGTATCTTTGATTGTTATTGTTTTTGCTTTATCATCGACTAATATTTCAACAGTAAAGTTGGCTTCTTCCTCAAGTGAATACTCACCCATAGCATCAAGTTTTCTAAGCTTTGTCATAGCATCTGATGCATTAGAGATTAACTCGCGAATAAAAATATCGTGATCTGAATACAACCATTTTTTAATAATTGGAAATATGTTTTCGGAATGGATTGATAAATTGCCTTTTTCAGTATTCATTATGTTTGTAGTACCTCCTATAATTATGTTTATTATTTACGTTACAGTTTTTTATTTATTTTGATTTAATACTGGTTAATGTATCAAAGCTACATAGTTGAACTTGTTTTTGACACTTTAATAATTTCTTCAACAATATATTACTCCACCTAAAAGCAATTGTCAATAGAAATTTGGCACTCGATAGCAAAGAGTGCTAACAATAGTGCTCTAAATGGAAGAATTTAGCATTGCAGCAATTTTGTGTCGTTTGAAAAACTTTAACATACTATCATCAAAATACTGTTCACCTTGTTTATCTAAAGTGAAGTTTGCATAATTTGTACCTGTAATAATTTTGATACGTTTGTCTTCGTAGGTTAGTGTGAAAATGAAGCTATTAATATCGTTATTATTAGCATAGTTTATTTTGTTCAAAGTTGCTTCTTTTGCCTTTTGACTTAAACTGAATACTATTTTCATTGAAGTAGGAGTTTTATGACCTTTAATCATGTCATAAACGCTTGATTTAAGGTTTTTCCATTTAACAAATTGCCTATCCTCAAGAATTTCGGTTTCGTCACTAGATAAGTAATCGATACGTATTTGCCCATCAATATTTACTTTATACAGTCCGATTAACTCAAACTGTGTACACAAAAATTCATCAAAGATTTGATCCTTTAACAGTTTTTGCATACATTCTTTTGTGTCTTCAATCATAAAACTTATCACAATTTATCCTCCTACAAATCAATTGTTGGTTGAGGTGTCAAAACTAAGGTTTGACACCTCAACTATTCGTGGCTTTCTTCATTATATGCTAAGATGGTTTGTTATTCAATATAAACTCGATTGACGTAAACCTATAGAGAATGTTAAACTAGCCTTAAGAATAGATATAACATATACATGAAAGGTGATAATTATGGATTATATACAAGATTTTTTTGGGTTTATGAAGGAAGCAACTACTGCAGTTCAATCAGTTGATACTGTTAAGAATAGACTTGATAATAATGGATTTGAAGAACTTGAACTTAGAAATGAATGGTCACTTGATTCAAAAGGCAAGTATTATGTCAGTCCTTATCCTACGTCAGTAGTAGCCTTTACTATCGGATCGAATAGATTTTTAACAAAAGGATTTAAAATTATAGCTGCGCATACGGATAATCCGGGGTTTAGAATTAAACCTAATCCAGAAGTAACAAGTGAAGGAATGCTGACATTAAATGTTGAGCGATATGGTGGGCCGATTTTTAATACGTGGTTTGATAGACCGCTGTCAATTGCAGGTCGTATTGCAGTAAAATCTGATGAAGTGCTAAATCCTAAAATCATACATTTAGACTTCAAACGTCCTTTACTTACTTTGCCTAATATTGCAATTCACATGAACCGAGATGTTAATACAGGTAGAGAAATAAAAGTTCAAAAGGAAATGCAACCACTTCTTACAGCATTAATAGAAGATGAAGTTAAAAATGATTATTTTCTTAAAATGATAGCTAAAGAAGCAGATGTTAACGTTTCTGATATACTTGATTTTGATATGAATATTTATTGTGCAGAAGAAGGCATGCTAATAGGAGCTAAAGATGAATATATATCATGTCCTCGTATTGACGATTTGTCAATGGTATATGCTGCCCTAGAAGCACTTATTGGTTCATCACATGAAGATGGAATTAATATTGCAGCATTTATGGATAATGAAGAGGTTGGCTCGATGACTAAACAAGGTGCAGATTCTATGTTTTTAAGTACAATCATTGAGAGAATTCGTATGGGAATTAATCGAACACCTGAACAGTTCACAAGGCAATTAATGGATTCGTTTATTATTTCTGCTGATGGAGCTCATGGACTTCATCCAAATTATGGTGAAAAAAACGATATTACTAATAAGCCGATTATGAATAAAGGTGTGGCGATTAAGATAAGTGGAAGCAGATCCTATGCATCAGAAGTTGAAAGTATTGGAGCTTTCCAGCAAATATGTGAAAAAGCCGAAGTTAAATATCAGAAATTTGTTAATCATTCGGATGAAAGAGGTGGAGGAACATTAGGACCAATCATTAGTAAGTATATACCAATTTATACGGTTGATGTTGGTGTACCTATGTTGGCAATGCACTCAACAAGGGAATTAATGGGTAAAGAAGATTTTCTAGATTCTATTAAAATATTTAAAACTTTTTATAATATTCAGGATTAGGGCATAAAAAATTAACTAAATATTTT
>JAOZKH010000132.1 GCA_029935405.1 Vallitaleaceae bacterium
AATAAAGAATAAAGAATAAAGAATAAAGAATAAAGAATAAAGATTAAAATAGAATAGAACTTGATTTGTGAAAATATAATTGATAGATGGGAGCAAACTATGGCGTGGAATAAGGTAAAAAAACAACTAGAAAGTTTTATAAGTCCTTCCGTTAAAGATTGCGTAGAATATAACCCTACTGGTTACAGATATGTTCCAAGCAAACCAACACAAAATTATATTACAGTTAATAAATTAGAAGTCTTTAATATGACGGCGACTAATACTGGAATAAAGTGGTATCAAACAGAACTAGATATTAAAAATGACACAGAAATAAGGATTTCCATAACGGAGGAAGATATTGAAAAAGTAAGGCAACAAAGTATGGGTAAAATCCCAGAAGAACGCTTAGCAATAATCGCTAAAGGGCATAAAGCTTCTGTATTATGCAAAAACATAATGGAGGCACAACAGCAACTAATTAAGTCGGATTTTCAAAAAACAGTCAATATTTTTCTAACAGAATCTATTGAGAAAAGTTTAGAAAGCGATGATATTTTGCTTAATATCTTTGGAATTATTGATAGAAGAGTAGGCAAAAAAAGATTGCAAAAAATGAGGGACATTGTTATGATGAAACATCCTGTGGTAAGATACTTTTATCAATTAAGACTAAACTATTGACAAAGGTTGTTAGTTAGTATAATATATAATTGTTAGCCGAGGTTAACTTTGTATAGTGGCAGAATTAGAAAAACTTAGTTTTGACACCTTAACCAAGTATTAAGTGATATATATTTAACGGCATATAGTTAAGTTTGAGGTTGCTTAATCATGAGTGTGATAAACGGAGATGTAATATGAGTAATAACGAATCAATGGAAATGTATTTAGAAACTGTGTATGTATTAGAGAGTAACCATGGTCATGCCCACGGTGTTGACATTGCCAAAAAATTAGGGGTATCAAAACCTAGTGTATCTAAGGCAATGAACTATCTAAAAGCTAAAGGCCTGATTAATAAAGAAACATATGGAACAATTACTTTGACAGACAAAGGCAAAAAAATGTCTGAACAGATATACAGTACGCACCAATTGATTACATTATTCCTTGAACATTCATTAGAATTAAAAACAGCAGAAGCTGCTTTAAATGCCTGTAAAATGGAACATATTTTAAGTGATAAAATGATAGAAGCTATTAAAAATTACTTAGAGATAAATAATATAGACTATGAATAGTAATAGATTATAAGTAGTAATAGACTTTGAAAGGGAATACACATGGAGGTGTAAATATGGATGTTATTATGAATAATGAATATATGTTAAATACGTTTAATAACACAAACAACCCCAAAAATCTGATAACAAACTTATCTCAAGCTGAAATAAACAAAGAGTATAAAATCAAAGATATTCAGACAGATGATGAAGAACTTAAGGATTTTTTATTTACACTAGGGTGTTATAAAGGCGAAGCTATAACAATTATTTCAGTACTTGTAGATAACTATGTAATAACTGTTAAGGATGCAAGATATAGCATTGATAATGACTTGGCTGAAGCTATTATTATTAATTAGAGTGCTATGACCATTATTTGACGCCTATGAATTTAGATTTAAAATTTAACTTTAAGATTGAAAATTTGCCAATATAGTTGGCTTATTATATATGACAGATAGTGGGTTAGTTGCCCACTGAAAGTTAGCCTTAGCTAACTTTGTGGAGGATATCATGAAAATTGCACTTACAGGAAACCCTAATAGCGGTAAAACAACGTTGTTTAATGCATTAACAGGTAAAATCGAGAAGGTTGGAAACTGGGCAGGGGTTACAATAGACAAAAAAGAAGGCGCTATAAAAAAGAGTCTTAATAAAACAAGCCAAACAATGATTGCAGTTGACTTACCAGGAGCTTATTCAATGTCACCATTTACTTCAGAGGAAACAATTACAAATGAATTTGTTAATAACGAAAGTCCAAATGTCCTTATAAATATTGTAGATGCTACAAATTTAAGTAGGAGTTTATTTTTTACGACTCAATTATTAGAACTAGGAATTCCTGTTGTTGTAGCTCTTAATAAGAGTGACTTAAATATTAAAAAAAAGACAATAATTGATATACAGAAATTAGCAGATGAACTTAAATGCCCAGTAGTTGAAACTGTATCAACAGGTGGAAGTAATAATGGTTTAAAAAAACTTATTAAAGAGGTAGGCTTAGTTAGTGAAAGCAAACAAGAAGCACCGTTTAAACCATTGAACATTAATATGGAAGACAAGGAATCTGTTAAAGAGTCAGATATAAGAAGGTATGAATTTGTTAATAGTATTGTCGCAAAAGTAGAGATTAAAAAGGTTAGAGCAAATATTCAAACAAAACAAGATATGTTTGATAGAATTTTAGCTCATAAATGGCTTGGAATACCTATATTTGCAGCTGTTATGTGGATGGTGTTTTCCCTTTCTCAAACTTATATAGGACCGCTAATCGCGGATGTATTGGTTGGTTGGATTGATGGATTTTATGATTTAGTTGAAGGATTGATGGGTGATAATGTATCCCCGTTACTTAGTGCACTACTTCTTGATGGTATTATTGGTGGCGTTGGTGCATTAGTTGGTTTCCTTCCGCTAATTATGGTATTATTCTTCCTATTGGCATTGTTAGAAGACTGTGGTTATATGGCAAGAGTTGCGGTGATTACGGATCGTTTCTTTAAGAGAGTAGGTCTTTCGGGAAAATCAATTATTCCAATGGTTATTGGTTTAGGTTGCGCAATTCCTGGAGTTATGGCAACAAGAACTATAAAAAATGAAAGACAACGTAGAACTACTGCAATGTTAACACCTTTTATGCCTTGTGGAGCTAAGTTACCAGTGGTTGCTTTATTTGCCGGTGTGTTTTTTAATAATGCGGCTTGGGTAGGAACAATGATGTATTTCTTGGCTATTGGTATTATTTTATTAGGAGCAGCAATTATTGTGAGAATTACAGGTGAGAAAAACTCAAGATCATACTTCATTATGGAATTACCTGAATATAGATTTCCTAGCATAAAGAGAGCTGCAATTTCCATGCTTTCAAGAGCTAAAGCATTCATTATAAAGGCAGGAACAATTATTCTACTTTGTAATGCGATTATACATATTATGCAAACATTCAATTGGAGATTTGAAGTAGTGGCAGAAAATGCTGCGAATACAAGCATTCTTGCAAGTATTGCATCACCATTTGCAATATTAATGCTTCCACTTGGATTTGGGGTATGGCAATTAGCAGCAGCAACTATTACAGGATTTATAGCAAAAGAAAATGTGGTTGGTACGCTAGCAGTTGTATATGGAATTACTAACTTTATTGATACTGAAGAATTAGTATTGATTAATGGAGCAACAAATGTTGCAGGAGTCATGGGATTAACAAGTATAGCTGCTTTATCGTACTTAATGTTTAATTTGTTTTCGCCACCATGCTTTGCAGCAATTGGAGCTATGAATGCTGAAATGGAAAGTGGAAAGTGGTTGCTTGCCGGTGTAGGATTTCAGTTAGGAATGGGTTATGTTGTAGCATTTATCACATATCAAGTAGGTACATTAATAACAACTGGAGTTATTGGATCTGGTTTTATCCCAGGATTAATTGCAGTGACAGTAATGATTGGTTATGTGCTTTATTTGATAAAAAAAGGTGACATAAAAGCGAAAACAAAAAAGGTTATAAGAACTAGCTAGGAGTGATCAAATGGTAAATTTAATAGTAGGTGCAATTATAATAGCTATAATTGCAGGCGCAATTACTAAAATTATTTCCGAAAAGAAAAAAGGGACTAAATGTGCAAGTTGCCCATATAGTCAAGGCGGAAGTTGTAGTAGGGTGGCGACTCCAAAAAATGCAGAGAAAAAAAGTTAAATCAGTACACTTTAACCAAGGATAGAACATTAAAAGTATTGTATAAAAACGTTGTCAATTAATATAATTGATGACGTTTTTAATTTGTAAAAAAATGTTCGATTTATAGACAAAAAGTGGTATAATTATATGATGTATTTTTGTGTATCCGAGGTAAAAATAAAAAAATGAGTTGGTTAAGGTGACAAAACAAAGTTCAACTATGTAGTTTTGACACATTAACCATGGTCAACATATTTACAGAGAAAAAGGGAGCAGTTATGAGTTTAGATAGAAGTATTATAGATATTGAGAAAAAACGATTAAATTTAGTACTTAATCAGATAGAAATATATATTAAGGAGTCTAAAGAAAAAGTTGTTAGTCAAAGAGAATCGCTTAAAGAAATAAATAAAAACATGTTATCTGAATTTAAATTTGAAACAGAATCAATGGTGGACCTTGAAGGTGCTGCAGTTATGTATCAATATCAATCTATGGGAAAAAATGTTGAAAACGCTATGAATTATCAAAATCATAGAATTATAGGATTATCAAAACTTTATGAGAGTGCTTATTTTGCTAAAATTTCTTTTGAAGAAGAGGGAGAAGAGGAAGAACAAATCTATATAGGTTCGACCTCTTTAGTTAAGAATAATGGGTTTGAATATCTTATATATGATTGGAGAGCTCCAATATGTAGTATTTTTTATGATTATGAAAAAGGAGCAGTTAGTTACCTTGCACCTGGTGGATTGATTAAAGGCAAATTAACTAATAAACGCCATTTTAAAATTATTCAGAATGATATTAAGTACGTTTTTGATTCTAATATTAATATAATGGATGATATGTTAAAAGAAGCGTTAGCAAAAAGTGTCGATAATAAAATGAAGACAGTTATTACAACTATTCAAAAAGAACAAAATCAAGTAATACGCGATGAAACAGCAGATATACTTGTGGTTAGTGGAAGTGCTGGAAGTGGAAAAACTTCTATAGCACTACACAGAATTGCATATTTGTTATACAAAAACCGTGAAACGGTAATGAGCAGTAATATTTTAATCTTCACACCAAATGATATCTTTAGTGATTATATATCCCATGTGCTACCTGAGCTTGGTGAACAAAATGTGGAAGCTATAACATTTAACGAATATATTCAGAATGAGCTAGGAGTTTATATTCCAGCAAAAGAAAATGAACATGAATTCATTTATGGTGAAACTAGAGAAGAAGGTGAAGAACAACCACGCCGCCCTGATCCTGTAGAAAATAAAATTCTCAAATGCTATTGGGAAAAAATGGAAAATTACTATGAACAGATGGAATATATTTTATCACCTATTCATGATGAGAAATTTCTTAGTCGAATAGACTCAATGATTAAAAAGTCTTCAGTTGATTTTTTTGAACGTTTTGAAGCATATATAAAAAATATTGAGGTAAGTACGGAGTTGTTTGAGGATTTGTATTATAAGGAACATTTATTGTTATCTAAAGAAGAAATGTACATAACTTATCTAGATTGTGTAGATATAATAAAGTGTACATCTAGAATGAAACAAGTTAGAAACCGTTTAATGGGGAAAATCAAGGACATGAAAAAAGTGGTTGCATATAATTATGAAAAATTTTTAATTGAAGGGGATGAGTATTATACAAAGTCAGACATAAAACGTAAAACTTTTAAATACTTGAAACGTTCATTTAAACAATTACATAGAAAAGTCAAACAAATGACATCTCTTGATCTACTAGAAGTCTATAATAAATTTCTTGTTATAGAGGGTCTTTCGCCAATTAATAAAACATTAGAATTTGAAGATGCTTTATGTTTAATGTATATGAAAGGCCGCCTAGATACGATTAAAGAAGTAAATAAAATTAAATATTTAGTTATTGATGAAGCGCAGGATTATACATTGATTCATTATAAGATTATTTTATTAATATTTGGACATTGTAAATATACTTTGTTAGGGGACCCTAATCAAGCGATTCACCCTTATATATCCTCTAAAGTTAACGGTAGTGTAGAAGATTTTTTGGGAAAGAATCCTAAGCATATAAGATTGACAAAAACATATCGTTCAACTAAGGAAATTAGTAATTTTTGTGGTAAAATTTTACCACAGTCTATTACTGGAGAAAATGTATTTCGTAGTGGAAATGAGCCGGAGTTAATCGAACTCAATGTTAATAAAAAGGGAGATATATTATTAGATAGAATTGCTTTAGTACTTAGTAATGAACTACGTTCTGTAGCGATTATTGGAAAAACTAAAAAACATTGTAAGGAATTATATCAATCATTATTAAAGGTAAAAACAGTTAGACATAATTTTAAAATAGTTCTTTTGAATAACGAGGAACAGTTATATAAAACAGGTGTTGTTATCATTCCAAGCTATTTGGCAAAAGGTTTAGAGTTTGATAGTGTGCATATTGTTACTGATGAAATATATAGATATGATGAGGAAAGAGAACGGAAATTGTTCTATACTGTCTGTACGAGAGCTTTACATGAATTAAGCCTATATTATATAGAAAAGAAGCCGTTTTTGCTATGAAGGAGTTGTTATAATAAAAAGACAATGAAATAATTATTGCATATTTAGTCGGATGAGTTTATAAT
>JAOZKH010000133.1 GCA_029935405.1 Vallitaleaceae bacterium
CAATTAAAACATCTAACATTTTTTTCATTATATTTTTATTCATCTCTTCACCTTTATGCTTTTCTTCATGAGCAAACTGCTTCTTATAATTCTCTTTTGCCTTATTCAAGTGCCATATTCAGGTTTCTTTTAATTTTATCTAAATTTATATCGGCATCTTCAACTTATTTCTCAAGTTCTTCAAATATATGTATATCATCTAGTATATAAGCTAAATTAGCATCTAGCATTACTGGTATATCATTTGAATAGTTTTTTAAATATTTAATATCATCCTAATAGATTCTTCATATCTTCCCAGCACCCATTGGGAACATATTTCACCAATTAATGTTGAAGTCGAACTATTATCTATAGGAGACTTACAAAATGATTTAGCAAGAAAATAAATGAACGATTAATGCAAACTGATCATAACAAGTAGCTGTAAAAACAAAAAAAAATCTCATACGAGATTCTTCATAAAGCTAGTGAGCGGACTTGAACCGCCGACCTCTTGCTTACCATGCAAGCGCTACTACCAACTGAGCTACACCAGCGTCTATACGAAAGCCTCTGTTTATAAGACTCTACAAGCATTTTGTTACATATTTTTCTCAAGCAGAATTTTTTCAACTTTTTTCTTGATTCTTTGAAGAGCATTGTCTATGGATTTTATAGGTTTATGTAGAATTGCTGCTACTTCCACATAACCTGTTCCATCAATATATAATTGAAGCACTTCTTTTTCAAATTTACTAAGTTTTTCAATTAATTCATGTTCGATTATATGTAAATTTTCACGACCTATAAATAGTTCTTCAGGATTAGATATGCGCCCTGATGGCACAGAATCAATTAATTCAGGTCGATCCTCTCCATCTTGATATGCTGGTTTATTAAGTGAAATATAGCTATTAAGGGGCATATGTTTTTGCCTAGTAGCTGCCTTAACAGCCGTTATCATTTGTCTTGTAACACATAAATCAGCAAAAGAATAAAAACTGGCTTCTTTATTAGGATTATAATCCCTTATTGCTTTAAACAAACCAATCATTCCTTCTTGTACAATATCGTCTCTCCCTGCTCCCATTAAGAAGTAGGATCTCGACTTTTTTTCTACTAATAGTTTATATTTGTTCATTAGAAAATCTAATGCGTAATTATCTTTTTTATGTATGAGTTCTAATAGTTCTTTGTCTTCTAATAAGTGGAATTCATCGAATTTTATGTTTTGCCTCAAATATTTACCTCCAAAATCTGTAGTATTACATTTTTGTATATATGCCCTTTAGTATATCATTAAGCATTCTTGAAGTAAACTAACTATTTAAAATCTCTCTGTCTTAAAGCTTCATACATTATTACTCCAGCTGCTACTGATGCATTAAGTGAATTAATATCACCCTTCATAGGAATCTTGGCTACAAAGTCGCACTTTTCTCTAACTAGTTTAGTGATTCCGCTACCTTCTCCGCCAATAACTATACCTAATGCGCCTTTTAAGTCCACATTATACATTGTATCGCCTTCCATATCTGCTCCTGCAATCCATAGGCCTTCTTTTTTGAGAAGTTCAATTGTTTGGCTAATATTGGTAACTTTTGCTATTGGTGTATATTCAATTGCACCAGCACTTGTTTTAACTACTGTTTCAGTTAAACCACAGGCTCTTCTCTTAGGAATTATAATTCCGTGAACACCACTTACATTCGCTGTACGGATAATAGCTCCAAGATTGTGTGGATCTTCAATTCCGTCAAGTATAAGAACTAATGGCTTTTCATCCTTTTCTTTAGCTCTTGCTAAAATTTCTTCAACACTTACATAATCGTATGCAGCAACATATGCTATTACCCCCTGATAATGATGACCTTGGGAGCGTCTCTCCATATTTTCCTTAGACTCAAAACGTACTACAATGCCTTTTTGTCTAGCCCTTGCAATAATAGATTTTAGTGGTCCTTCATTACTTAGTTTATCTTGTATAAATAATTTGTCAAAGCTTCTTCCTGCTTTTAACGCCTCACTAACGGCATTTCTACCTTCAATAATTAAACTGCTTTCATTATTCTCGTTGTTCTCAATTGACTCGTTTTGTTTGTTTTCCATATTTTTTCCTTTCATAAGACAAATTCTAGTTTGATTTTTTTCAATTTATTTATATTTATATTTATATTTATATTTATATTCATATTTATATTCATATTCATATTCATATTCAATTTATTTTTATCAAATTATGTTTTTCAAGCCATGGCATAAATTTAGCGTGTTTAGGAATAATCGTTAATTCATCTTTAGTAAATGCTCGAAGTAATAACATACAAGTACCATATGCTCCAATACCTGCAATTACACTGATAATAGTTGAAATGATGTTGCTATTACTAACATTATGCACGATAATGTATGCAAAGTATACGACAATCCCCATTCCTATAGAACTTGTCAATGGTTTTCCTACAGCATGGACAAAAGATTGCTTAACATCCACTTGTCTTTTAATTATATAATACCCTATAACCGAAATAAATACATAGTAGGAAAGCGTTCCAATTAATGCTCCATACCCGCTAATGCTTGAATTTAATAACAATGTGTTAATAAATACTTTTATAATTGCAGCTCCAATTACAATAAATAAGGGTGTATAATATCTTGATAATCCTTGAAGAATACCAATTATTGATTGTGCTAGTATCATAAATACTAAACTAAAAGCATAGACTTTTAGATACTTCCCACCTTCAATACTTCCGCCATATAATAACTTTAATATTGGTTCGGCTAATATTAAAATACCCACTGCCGCAGGTAATGCCAATTTAAGTGCCATTTCAGTTGCTTCTCGAATCTTAGTCCTTAGTTCATCTTTATCTAAGAGTGCATTTGCAGCTGAAATAGAAGGTACAATACTTATAATTAACGATACACTTATTACCAACGGTACATTAATTACCGTTTGTATCTTACCGAAAACTCCTATTAGATAACTACCTTCTGTAACAAACTTACCATCTGCAATCAACTTTTCTCCATTAATCAAAACTGGCGATGTTAATATTTTTGGTAATAGTACATTATCAATAAATGTCATAATCGAGTAAGATGCACTTGCAATTGTTACCGGTACTGCCAAAAATGCAATTTTTTTAGCAATTTCTATTTTAGAATATGTTATTTTACAATCATTATTGTATATATTTTCCTTAATAGATTTACGCTTTCTCAAATATACGATAGATAAATATACTGCTGATAAAAACAAGCCTGCTGATACTCCAAGGGCAGCTCCTCCTACTACTTTTTGTATACTTAATCCCTTGTTTAACGCTATAACAACAAGTCCTATACCAATTAATACTTTAAAAATGTTCTCAATAATTTGTGAAACACCTGATTGTACCATGGTTTGCATTCCTTGTAAATACCCTCTGATAGCACCTGATATTGATATAAAAAACGGTGCAAAGCTAAGTCCAAGTAAAGCATAATAAGAATTATCCCAATGAAATAATTCTACAATTGTATCACTAAATACAAATAATGCAATTGAAATAAGAAAGCCCATAGTTACCGTAAATACAAATGAAATTCTAAAAGTTTGATGGGCTTTATTATATTCCTTTTGCACTAATTCTTCTGCAACCAATTTTGATACTGAGTTTGGAATACCTATTAGTGCTGCTGCTGTAAGCAGGCTATATATAGGGTATACCGCCATATAATATGATAACCCTAATGTTCCTGTAAAGTGCGTCAATGGTATTTTATAAAAAGCACTGATCAATTTTGCCGCAATTCCTGCAATAGTCAAAATCATAGCTCCACGAATTAGTGTTTGAGTTTGGTTATTCATCTTTGATCCCTTCCACCACACATTCAAGCAATCTATCATACTCTCTAGATAATAACAAATATCCTAAAAGGCATTCAAATCCAGTAGCTTTTTGATAGTCACTTCTAAGTGCATTTTTAGGGATTGTTTGGCTTTTGGCATTCCGCCCCCTCTTAACAACTCTTATTTCCTTTTCATCTAACATTACTAAAATATTATCAAGTATTCTTGCTTGTTCTGATGCTTTTACATAACCTTTTGTTAACTTATGTAAATCATTAACTGAACGATTACCTTGCCCAACTAAATATAGCTTAACAAGACAGTCATAAATAGAATCACCAATATAAGCTAATGATAAGGGGCTATAAGTTTTTATGTCCACATTATTAATATTCATTTGTTGTCTAAACATGTCAAAAAACTGTTCCATATTCCTACTCTTTCTTTTAAACCCGCTTATATCTTACGCCTTCTCTTGTATCCTCAAGGACAATTCCTCTTGCTACTAAGTCATCACGAATTTTATCAGCCATGGTAAAATCTTTATCTTTGCGAGCTTGTTGCCTCTTAGTTATTAATTCTTCAATATCACTATCTAGAAGCACTTCTTCTCTCAAATATGCTATACCAAGTATATCACATAGTTCTGTGAATAACTCGTTGAAATTCTTCACATATTCTACATTTGTTTTATTATCAAAGTTTAAATTAATGTATTTAACCATATCAAAAATAGTGGCAATTGCTGCTGCTGTATTAAAGTCATCATCCATTCCTTTTTCAAAATCATCTCTAAAGCTAATTAATACTTTTTCTTCCTCTGACGACATTTCAGCCATTGAATTATGTGGGGTTTTCTCATCTCTAGCTTTAACCAAGTATTTGCTCGACTTATCGTAACCTGTTTTAATTCGATCCAAGCTTTTAGTTGCTGATTCCATTAATACTTTACTAAAGTTTATTGGACTTCTATAATGAGCATTTAACAAAAAGAACCTGATAACTTCATAAGGAATTTCTTCTGATATTTCTCTGACAGTAAAAAAGTTGTTTAAAGATTTGCTCATCTTCTTATTCTCTACATTGATAAAACCATTATGCATCCAATACTTAGCAAATTCAACACCATTAGAACATTCACTTTGAGCTATTTCATTTTCATGATGTGGAAAAATAAGATCTGTACCTCCTGCATGAATATCAATACTATTTCCTAAATATCTTTTGGCCATTACTGAACACTCTATATGCCAGCCTGGGCGGCCGTCACTCCATGGAGATGGCCATGCTGGCTCACCTTCTTTTCTTGGTTTCCACAAAACAAAGTCAGATGGATTTCTCTTCTCAATTTCAACTGCAACTCTTTTACCAGCTTCTAAATCATCAATATTTTTACCTGATAACTTGCCATATCCATCAAAAGTGTTAGATTCAAAGTAAACTGTACCTTCAACCACATATGCATGATTTTTGTTAATCAAGTCTTTAATCATGTCCACAATACCTTCAACTTCTTCTGTTACTTTTGGATTATGAGTTGCTTTTTTTACTCCTAAACTTTTTGCATCAACTTCGATTTCCTTAATATATTTGTTTGCAACAGCATCTGATGAAACACCCTCTTCTATCGCTTTTTTTATAATCTTATCATCAATGTCGGTATAGTTTTGAACATAATTAACTTCTAAACCTTTATATTCAAAGTAACGTCGTACCACATCAAATATTACAAAAGGCCTTGCGTTACCAATATGCATATAGTTATAAACCGTAGGCCCACACACATACATTTTAACCTTTCCTTCTTCTATTGGCACAAACGTTTCTTTATTTCTTGTCATAGTATTATATATCTTCATTATTTCCTCCATATTTAACTATCTATTAGTGTCAAGTTTAACACTACTACTTATTCTCTTCCATCATATCTTCAGGTACCCCATTTTCTTCTGGCAAGTTTGGATTATCCGGACAAAGTTTACACTTAACTTTTTCTCTTTCATTAAGTTGTATCGTAGATAAAGGACCTTCATTTTTTTCTAATGCTTCAAGCCTTAATGTTAATTTGCATAATTCATGGCGAATTGGGTCAGGCAAATGGGTTTGATCTAATCTATCTTGAGGATGCACTTTTTGATTACGTCGTTTTACTATTCTCCCTGGAATACCTACAACTGTTGAATTTGACGGCACCTCTCTAAGAACTACTGAACCAGCTCCAATTTTAGAATCATTACCTACAGTAAAAGATCCTAACACCTTTGCACCAGCACTAATCATAACATTATCTCCAATAGTAGGATGTCTCTTCCCTTGTTCTTTACCTGTTCCTCCAAGAGTTACTCCTTGATATATGGTTACATTATCACCTATTATTGTTGTTTCACCTATTATAACTCCATTACCATGATCAATAAAAAGTCCTTTTCCAATAACGGCTCCTGGATGTATTTCAATTCCTGTACGCCTTGCAGCTTTTTGAGAAATATATCTAGCAATAAAATATCTATTTCTCACAAAAAACCAATGTGCTAATCTATGTCTTAATATTGCATGAAAACTAGGATATAAGAACACTTCGCTAGTTTTCTTAATAGCTGGATCTCTTTCTTTAATAACTATAATTTCATCTTTTACATATTTTATTAAATTCATATATGCTTCCTTTCATTCACCTTTACTA
>JAOZKH010000031.1 GCA_029935405.1 Vallitaleaceae bacterium
ATACAATTGATGTAACAGATCCTTCATTTGGTAATGCAGCTGTTGAAGAAATCAAGTCAAATAACGATAATGGCGAAGTTTCAGGTAACGTTATTGTTACTAATACAGTTGATAATTTAGGTTATGGCTACATTGGTATTAATGCATCTAATGTTAATGTTGGTGGAGCACCTGAAAGTCAAGAGTCTAAAAACTTACGTTCTGCTTTTGCTACTATCTTAGCAGTTTACAGAGAATTATCAATTGACTCATACTATGGTGAAAGAGCATCAATCATTAATTACCCAATTTCTAATACATCATGGGCAGCACCACAAAAATCTGATGATGGATATGAATTAGCATTCTCAAAAGATGTTGATGGTAATATTATTTATACATCAGACATGAATGCAGAAAGCAAATATGTAGCGGCTATAGAAGCTGCAACAGATTATCTTATAGCTGCAGGTTACACTTATGATGAAGCAACAGGAATATTCACAGCGGCTCCAACGGGTGCTAAGTTAGAGTATGAAATAATTGTTCCTGGTGGTGGTAGTGGAGATCATCCATCTTTCATGATTGCTACAATGTTTAAAGAGACATTGGATTCACTTGGATTCAATATTATATTAAATGACCCAACAGATACTAATATACTTTGGGATAAATTAGATGCGAATTCACAAGAATTATGGTGTGCAGCTTGGGGTGCTACGATTGATCCTGATATGTATCAGATTTATCACTCAGCAAATGAATCAAATTCTAATCACTATCACATAGCTGATACTAACTTAGATACATTAATTGTTGATGCTAGAAAATCTGACGATCAAGCATATAGAAAAGCTACATATAAAGCTTGTCTAGATATTATTATTGACTGGGCAGTTGAAGTTCCGATTTATCAACGTCAAAACTGTATCATCTTCTCACCAGAAAGAGTTGACTTAGATACAGTAACACCAGATATTACAACATACTGGGGTTGGATGAATGATATTGAACTGTTAGAAATGGTACAAGATTAATAAAATTGTTTCAATTATTATAATGATTGTAAATTTGAGCCCAAATATATGGGCTCAAATTTACGGTCAAATAAACGTATAGGAAGGAAATTTGTCTTGCGTAATTATATTATTAAGAGAATATTGTTAAGCATTGTAATTTTGTTTTTTGTTACACTTATTATTTATTCGATTTTAAGAAGTATTCCAACATCGTATGTTGAATCAATCGCTAGAGAGAGAGCTAACTTGCCTGGGTCAAAAAGTTACACGGAATGGCTAGAACAATTAAATGCGGTATATGGTATGGACAAAGGTGTTTTAGGAGGTTATTTGCAATGGGCAAAATCAGCGCTTACAGGTAACTTTGGTGATAGTTGGTTATATAACGTACCGGTTACAGAAAAATTCAAAGATGCAATTTGGTATTCATTTGCACTTGGATCAATCACATTTGTATTACAAATCATGATTGCAGTACCACTTGGGATACTTGCAGCTAGAAAACAATATAGTCGATTGGATTATGCTATTACCGTTGTATCATTAATTGGAATATCTTTACCGATATTTTTCTTTGCAACTATACTAAAACTGGTTTTTTCAATTAATCTTAATTGGTTTGATTTATATGGTACGGTGGGTAGATATTACGATCAACTTAGTACATGGGGTAAAATTTTAGATATTGGTAAGCATTTTGTATTGCCAACTGTTGCTATTGTAATTACAAGCATTGGTGGTTTGATGAGATATACACGAACTAATATGTTGGAAGTATTAAATGCTGATTATATTCGTACGGCGAGAGCAAAAGGGTTGTCAGAAAAACGTGTTATTAATTATCATGCTTTTAGAAATACGCTGATACCAATTGTTACAATTATCGGTGGCTCAATACCTGGATTGTTTGCAGGGGCATTGATTCAGAGACGTTATTTGGTATTACAGGTATAGGAAAGATATCATATGATGCTATGGTTGTAGGAGATATACCGTTCTCAATGTTTTATATGTCGTTTTTAGCAGTGCTAACCTTACTTGGAACTTTAACAGCAGATGTTTTATATGCAGTTGTTGATCCACGTGTAAGGATACGATAGAGGAGGTAGAAATGATGTCTAAAGAAAATAGTAATTATAAAAAAAATGTCGAAACAAAACAAAACGTGAACTTGGATGATGAGCAAAGAATTAAGGTGCTTTCACCAACCATGTTAGTTATGAAACGATTTATTAGAAATAGATTGGCTATAACAGGAATTGTGTTTATCATTGGTATGTTCTTGTTCTCCTTTGTTGGTGGTTGGCTAATGCCTTATGAGGAAGATCAAGTATTTACGAAATATGAAGAAATGTATAAAGTTCGCGGTGGTATTACCGTAAATGAAGAACTTAAATATATTATTGTTGAAGATAAAGAATTTCCATTAATTGCTAGAAGTCAATTTGTGTTGGCAGTAGCGGAGGAACAAGAACTGTTTGAATCTGAAGGAAAGATTTATGTTCAGGAAAAAGTGGATGATGATTATTATGTTATTTATGGAACAACGGAAATTGGAATATCTCTTCAGATAGGAAAAGATATAAATATATCAACCGCAGGTGAAATATTAAGTGACGAGTTTATAACGAATACAATTGAAGCTATTAAAACTGACGTTGTTAAGTTTGAGTATGATAGTGAATTATATTATATAGTATATGGTAAAAAGAGTAATGTTATATATAGATTAAATGATTTTGCCATATCGACTAGAAATATATATAACTATCAAATTCAAGAAATTCAAAATGATTATGAATTTTGTAAAAATGCAGAAATCACAATTAGAAGTAATACATCAGTATTCGCAGTAGCTGGAACTGAATACACAATTGACAATAAAGATGGTATCTATGAGATTAGAGATAATGATAATAATATATACGCCATTATAACTAGATATCAAATGGAACCTATTTATGAGGATGTGTTTTTTAGCTTGAGATTTAAAGAAAAGCTTAAAGATATAATTGAAGAAGGAACAGAAAAATTTACATATATAGAAGATAATGGTGAAGAAATACCGTATCGCATATATAGACAAAACTTACAATGGACACTAGAGCATATTGAGGAAACATATTTAATTGATGAATATGGTCTGTCGTCACCAGAACATATTATGGGGACTGATGGACATGGTATGGATATATTAACAAGACTTATGTATGGTGGCAGAATTTCTCTTAGAATTGGATTTATAGTTGTGTTGATTTCAACATTTATTGGTATTGTACTTGGTGGCGTGGCAGGATATTTTGGAAAGTTTTGGGATAATTTAATAATGCGTGTCGTAGATGTTTTCAACTGCATACCTTCGTTGCCATTGGTTATTATTCTTGGTGCTGTTATGGATCAGACTAGAGTTCCGCCAAATACTAGGCTGAATATATTAATGTTAATTTTGGCACTTTTAGGATGGCCAGGAATAGCAAGAATGGTTCGTGGACAAACTCTTTCTCTAAGAGAACAAGAATTCATGACCGCAACAGAAGCAACAGGTATTCGTGTGTCAAAAAGAATATTTAAACATTTGATACCTAACATTATTCCACAACTAATTGTTATATGTACACTTAGTTTAGGTGGAGTTATTCTTACAGAATCAGTATTGAGTTTTCTAGGGGTGGGAGTTAAGTTTCCATTTGCATCATGGGGAAATATCATTAATGCCGTAAGTAATGCACATGTAATGGCTAATTATTTATTTGTTTGGATACCTGCAGGTTTATGTATATTAATTACCGTATTAGGTTTTAACTTTATCGGTGATGGTTTACGTGATGCATTTGATCCGAAAATGAAAAGGTAAGGAGGATATTAAGATGGATGATAATGGCAAAAAAAGCAAGAATTCCAACTATCTTTCTGCCAAAGAATCAAGAGCTATATCTAAAAAGAACAGAAAGATTACTGCGGGATATGAGAAGCAACATAAACGTAAAAATGTACCTGAAAGTGAATATATGACAGAAATGAAAGACAGTAAAAATGTTGTGGAATTTGATAATCTACATACATATTTTTTCACTGATGTTGGTACTGTAAAAGCTGTAAACGGAGTGACCTTTGAAGTTGAAAAGGGAAAAACTATTGGCATCGTTGGTGAGTCAGGTTGCGGTAAATCAGTGACAAGTCTTTCGATGATGCAATTAGTTCAAAGACCACAAGGACAAATGGTTGAAGGACATATTAGATTTAACACTGGTGAAAAAGTGTATGATATAACTAAAACACCACAAAGTGAAATGTATAGCCTTCGAGGCAATATGATTTCAATGATTTTTCAAGAACCGATGACCTCTTTGAATCCTGTCTTTAAAATTGGGACTCAAATTGATGAAGTAATTGAGCTTCATTCTGAATACTCGTTAACAGGTAAGGTGATTGAAAGAAAAAACTACAATTCAAAGAAGCAATATAAAAAGGCACTTTTTGAAACTATAAAGGTGAGAACAATAGAGATGCTAGATTTGGTTGGCATTGCCAATAGTGAAGGTGTTTACAATATGTATCCACATGAGTTATCAGGTGGAATGCGTCAAAGAGTTATGATTGCAATGGCTTTAGCTTGTAATCCTGTCTTAATAGTTGCAGATGAACCTACAACTGCGCTAGATGTAACAATACAAGCACAGATTTTAGATATATTAACAGACCTTAAGGATAAAATCAACTCAAGTATCATGTTGATTACTCATGATTTAGGTGTTATAGCTGGAATGGCGGATTATGTAGTTGTTATGTATGCAGGTAGAGTTGTGGAAAAAGGGACGGTAGAGGAAATATTTGCAAATCCAAGTCACCCATATACTATTGGTTTAATGAATTCGAGACCAGGTGTAAACAAAGGTGAAACAAGATTATATAGTATTCCTGGTAAAGTACCTAATCCAATAGACATGCCAGATTATTGCTATTTTAGAGATCGTTGTGAAAAACAAATAGATAAATGTTCAGGATGTTATCCTGATGAAGTTAAACTTAATGAAACCCATTACGTTTCGTGCTATCGATATGAGTAGGAGTCAAGGATTATGAAAATGACAATGAATGAAAAACAAGAGCAAAAAAGAAAAGAGTTATATATTGATAAATCGTATACACCAATAGTCCATGATGAAGAAAATATTTTAGAAGTTAACAAACTGAAGAAATATTTTCCTGTAGAAGATGGGATGTTGCAAAGAATAGTAGGATATGTAAAAGCAGTTGATGGAATATCTTTTAAAATTAAAAAAGGTACAACTATGGGTCTTGTAGGAGAGTCGGGCTGTGGAAAAACAACTGTTGGTAGAGCACTTTTGCGCCTTATAGAAAAAACTTCAGGAGAGGTTATTTTTGAAGGCAAGGAATTGTATGATTATTCAAAAAAAGAATTAAGAGCATTAAGACCTAAAATTCAAATTATTTTTCAAGATCCATATTCAAGTCTTTCGCCTAGATTACCAATTCGAGAAATAATTGGTGAAGCAGTACGTGAACATAAAATTGTAACAAGTGAAGAGTATGACGATTATCTTGATCAAATAATGGAAGATTGTGGTTTGCAGCCTTATCATAAGGACCGTTACCCACATGAGTTTTCAGGAGGACAACGACAAAGGATTTGCATTGCAAGGGCTTTAGCGCTAAATCCTGACTTTGTTGTATGCGATGAACCGGTATCTGCCCTTGACGTATCTGTTCAAGCCCAGATTATTAATTTGTTGATGGATTTACAGAAGAAATTTAATTTGACCTATTTATTTATATCTCATGATTTGTCTGTTGTTGAACATATCTCGAATACGATAGGTGTTATGTACCTTGGAGAAATTGTTGAATATGGTAATAAAGCGGATATATTTAATAATCCATCACATCCTTACACGAAAGCATTATTTTCAGCTATTCCAGTACCTGATCCTACGGTGGAAATTAATCGTATTGTTATGGAAGGAACACCACCATCACCTATGAATCCGCCTTCGGGATGTAAATTTCATACTAGATGTAGCTATTGTATGGATATATGCAAAACTAAAGTGCCAGAAGTGATTGTTTTAGAAAACGATCATGTTGTAGCATGTCACTTATACGATAAATAGGAGTACTTATGGAAAAGAACAAGTTTGAAGATGATGGGCGTATCATCGCTGACATGAGTTATACAGAGAAGATGACATGGAGTGATCGATACTCAGTTTTTAATAGAGCAAGCAAAAGTAGCGCTGATGTAACTACTAAAATAGCAAATACTGAGATGTCAAACAGCGAATCAAGAAAATTCATGTTTTCTGCAATGTTAGCTGGATTAGCTGTTGCAATGGTGTTTATAGTAGTTTTTTTTGTTTTCATACTGTTCTGTATTTACATATGGTTTTAAACATAGTGATAAGAAATAATAATTGTTTTACATATTTATTTAAAAAGTAATAAGTTTTCGAAACTGAAAAACATATTACTTTTTTGATTGCAAAATATCTCTATACAATGCTAGATGAGTATGTTATAATGTGATGATGGTTTAAGATGGGCTATAAGCCTTAAAGATAGAGATTTACAAGGAGGAAACAAAGTAACATGAGTGTAAATATTGAAAAACTAGAGAACAGCATGGTAAAACTAACTATTGAAGTGAATGCAGACATATTTAAAAAAGCTATTAATACAGCGTATAATAAAGAGAAGAAAAGCATTCAAATTCCTGGATTTAGAAAAGGTAAAGCACCGCGTAAATTAATCGAAAAAACTTATGGCGCTGGTATTTTTTATGAAGATGCAGCAAATATTTGTATTCCAGATGCGTATGAAAAAGCAATTGAAGAAGAAAAAATTGATGCGGTTTCAAGACCTTCAATTGATGTTGAACAACTTGAAGAAGGTAAGCCTTTTGTTTTTACAGCCGAGGTAGCAGTTAAACCAACACCTGAGTTAGGTGAGTATAAAGGCTTAGAAGGCACTAAAGATGTGGTTGAAGTATCAGAAGAAGAAATTCAAGTTGAAATAGATAAGATTTTAGAGCAAAACTCAAGATTGCTTGATATAACAGATAGAGCTATTGAAGATGGCGACACAGTTAATCTTGACTTTGAAGGTTTTGTTGAAGATGAAGCATTTGAAGGCGGAAAAGCTTCAGGACATGAATTGATTATTGGTTCAGGTTCATTTATAGATACATTTGAAGAACAATTAGTTGGTAAAAATATTGGTGAAGAATTAGATATTAACGTTACATTCCCAGAAGAATATCAACAAGCTGAGTTGGCAGGAAAACCTGCATTATTTAAAGTTGTAATCAATGGTATTAAATTCAAAGAACTTCCAGAGGTTGATGATGAATTAGCTAAAGATGTTTCTGAATTTGATACACTTAATGAATATAAAGATAGTATTAAAGCAAAGTTAACAGAAACAGCACAGAAAGCTGCAGATAATAAATTCAAAGATGATTTATTAGAACTTGCGGTTTCAAATGCTACAATTGAAATACCTGAACCTATGATTGAGCTTGAAGCTGAGAATATGACTCATGATATGGCACAACGTTTACAGTATCAAGGATTATCAATTGAGCAATACTTCCAATATACTGGCCAAAACATGGAAACACTTAAAGATAGCATGAAAGGCGAAGCAATTAAGAAGATACAATCTCGCTTAGTGCTTGAAGCTATCGCTTTAGCAGAAGGTTTGGAAGCAACTGAAGAAGATATGGAAGCTGAAATAAAAAGAATGGCAGAAATGTACAATATGGAAATTGATAAAATCAAAGAAACAATTGGTACTGATAAAGATGATGATATTAAACAAGATATCTTGAATCAAAAAGCATACGACTTTATTGTAGATAATGCTAACATTAAGTAAATTATAGACATAAAGTAAATTATAGAAATTAAGTATATTTAGACATAAAGTAAATTTAGATATAAAATAAATTGTAGATAAGCTGCATTAAATGAGCTTTTGATTGCTCTAAGGAGGTTACGACATGGCTTTAGTCCCTTACGTCATTGAACAAACGAGTCGAGGAGAAAGATCTTATGATATTTACTCCAGATTATTAAAAGAAAGAATCATTTTTCTAGGAGAAGAAGTTAACGAGGTAACTTCAAGCTTAATTGTTGCCCAATTACTATTTTTAGAAGCTGATGATCCAGATAAAGATATCCACTTATATATTAACAGTCCAGGTGGATCAATTACTGCAGGAATGGCAATCTATGATACGATGCAACATATTAAACCAGATGTTTCTACAATTTGTGTTGGTATGGCTGCTAGTATGGGTGCTTTTCTATTAGCAGGTGGACAAAAAGGTAAACGTTTTGCATTGCCACATTCTGAAGTGATGATTCATCAACCACTAGGTGGTTATCAAGGACAAGCAACAGACATTCAAATACATGCAGAACGTATTATCTCAATGAAAAAAATGTTAAATGAGTTACTAGCAGAAAATACTGGTCAAGAACTCGAAACAGTTGAAAAAGATACTGAAAGAGATAATTTTTTAACTGCTAACGAAGCTGTTAAATACGGTCTTATTGATGAAGTTATCATTAAGCGATAGTTGAAAGTGGTGAATATATGTCCAATAAATTTGAAGATAAAAAACAATTAAGATGTTCGTTTTGCCATAAACCTCAAGACCAAGTGAGAAAACTAATCGCTGGTCCAAATGTTTATATTTGTGATGAATGTATTGAATTGTGTTCTGATATTATTGAAGAAGAATTTAATCAAAACGAAGAAATGGTAGATTTAACAGATCTACCAAAGCCTCAGGAAATAAAGAATTTCCTTGATGAATATGTTATTGGCCAAAACAATGCTAAGAAAGCATTGTCAGTTGCCGTGTATAATCATTATAAGAGAATTAATGCTGAAAATATTGATGACAGTGTGGAAATTCAAAAGAGTAATATTTTATTTGTTGGTCCGACAGGCTCAGGTAAAACTTTGTTAGCTCAAACGCTAGCAAGAATGCTGAATGTTCCATTTGCCATTGCTGATGCAACAAGTCTTACAGAGGCAGGTTATGTTGGTGAAGATGTAGAGAATATTCTTCTAAAAATTATTCAAGCAGCAGAATTTGATGTTGAAAAAGCGCAGCAAGGTATAATTTATATTGATGAAATTGATAAAATTGCCAAAAAGTCTGAAAACCTATCAATCACAAGAGACGTTAGTGGTGAAGGTGTACAACAAGCGCTTTTAAAGGTGTTAGAAGGTACGATTGCAAGTGTTCCTCCTCAAGGTGGGCGTAAACATCCGCATCAAGAGTTTATACAAATTGATACAACTAATATCTTGTTTATTTGCGCAGGAGCTTTTAACGGTCTTGAAGATATTATTGAAAAACGAACAGGAACAACTTCTATGGGATTTGGAGCTGAAATCGAAAGTAAAGAGAAGAAAGAAATCGGTGAGATACTAGAAGATTTATCACCTGAAGACTTGATTAAATATGGTTTAATTCCTGAATTTGTAGGCCGTGTACCTGTAAGTGTTGGATTAGAAAATCTTGATGAAGATGCATTAGTTCAAATATTAACTGAACCTAAAAACTCTTTAGAAAGACAATATAAAGCTATACTAAAAATCGATGGTGTTGAATTAGAGTTTGAGGAAGATGCCCTTCGTGCCATTGCACGTAAATCATTATCTCGTAAAACTGGAGCTAGAGGATTACGCGCAATTATAGAAGATGTTATGATGGATATTATGTTTAAAATACCTTCTGATGAGACTATTGAAAAGTGCATTATTACAAAAGCTACTGTTGATGATGGTGCTGAACCAACAATAGTAACAAATGAAAATCTTAAAAGTCTAAAAAAATCAGGTAATAAAAAAGTCCTAATTAAACAAAGCAAAGATGTAACTGCTTAAGGATAGATTTATAGATTAATGGCCCTTGCTAAGCAAGGGCTTTATTTCTATTAATGTAGAAAACGCTATATCACTAAATAATTAATGACAGAATCGAGGATCTAAAATGAATAAACAAAAATCAAAGGAATCAATGTTATTACCTGTATTAGCACTTCGAGGCGTTAATGTTTTTCCGAAAATGTTTTTGCATTTTGATGCAAAACGATTAAAATCGGTAAAAGCCATTGATAAAGCTATGAAAACAAATCAGCTCTTATTTGTGGTAGCACAAAAAGAAGCAATTAAAGAAGAAATTAATATCAACAATGATATATTTAATATAGGAACTGTGGTTAGAGTTAAACAGGTAGTTAAGCTAGTAGGAAACGTATCTAGAGTATTAATTGAAGGGATTTCTAGAGGTGAAATTGTAAAGGTATTTAGTAATACAAGTTTTGATACTGTTCAAATCGAATATGTTGAACCTGTAAAAGTTGAATATAGCGATAATGAACTTGCTGCGATTAACAGAACTATTGAAGATATTATTAGTGAATTTCGAACTATTAATAATAAAATATCCAAAGAAACATTAGAAAATTTAAGTAAGATTATTGATATTGGTCAACTTGCTGATTCAATGACAACTCACTTCATTAAACCACTTGAAAATAAACAGAAAATTTTAGAAGAATTTGATGAAGAAATTCGTATGCAACTTGTAATTAAAATTTTAAATAATGAAATAGAAGTTGCGAAAATTCAAAAAAAACTTCATAAAAAAGTAAAGTCTAATATTGATAAAAATCAAAAAGAATATTATCTAAGAGAGCAAATAAAAGTGATACAATCTGAATTAGGTGATAAAATAGATTCAGAAGAAGAAATAAATGATTATATGACTAAAGTCAATGAGCTTAACACTTCAGAAAAAGTTAAAAATAAAATTTATAAAGAAATAAAAAAACTTCATAAAATGAATATATCCTCTTCTGAGGGCGCTGTGATTCGCAACTATATAGATTGTCTTATTGATATGCCCTGGGAAACTATATCAGAGGAAAATCAAGATTTAAAAGAAGCGCACGCTGTTCTTGTTAAAGATCATTATGGACTTGATAAAGTTAAAGAAAGAGTTCTTGAACATCTTGCTGTTAGAAGTATGACTCATGATTCGAGTGCGCCTATTATCTGTTTGGTTGGACCGCCAGGAACTGGGAAAACTTCAATAGCCAAGTCAATAGCTAGTGCTATGAAACGTAAATACGTTCGTATATCATTAGGTGGAATGAGAGATGAAGCTGAGATAAGAGGTCATAGAAGAACTTATATTGGTGCTATGCCTGGTAGATTAGTTGGCGCACTTAGACAAGCGAAAACTAGTAATCCACTTATTTTATTAGATGAAATTGATAAGATGAGCAGTGATTTTAAAGGTGATCCAAGTTCGGCATTATTAGAGGTTTTAGATAGTGAACAAAATCATCAATTTAGAGATCATTATGTAGAGACACCGGTAGATTTATCAAGAGTGTTGTTTGTAGCTACAGCTAATAGCTTGAGGAATATTTCAAGACCGTTATTAGATCGTCTTGAAATAATAGAAGTTGCAAGTTATACAGAAAATGAGAAGTTTCATATTGGAACTGAATATTTATGGCCAAAGCAAATAAAAAATCATGGACTAAAAAAGTCTCAAGTTAAGGTTACAGATAAATGTCTATTAAGAATTATTAATGAATACACTAAAGAAGCAGGTGTAAGACAACTTGAAAGAAGGCTTGGGGAAGTTTGTCGTAAAGCTGTTAAAGCTTTAATAATAGAGGGAAAGAAAAGCCTTAAAGTTTCTGAAAACAATATCGAAAAATATTTAGGGATTCCTAAGTATCAGTATCAAAAACTTTTTGATGAGCCACAAATAGGTGTTGCAAGAGGTTTAGCATGGACTGAAATGGGTGGAGATACTCTATCTATTGAGGTTAATATTATGCCTGGTAAAGGTAAATTCCAGCTTACAGGACGAATTGGCGAAGTTATGCAAGAATCTGCTTCAGCTGCTATTAGTTATATACGAGCTAAATCTACTGAACTTGATTTAGCAGAAAATTTTTATGAAACAAAAGATATTCATATTCATATACCTGAAGGGGCAGTTCCTAAAGATGGTCCTTCGGCGGGCATTACACTTGCAATATCGGTTTTATCAGCATTACTAAAGAGGCCTATTAGAAATGATATTGCTATGACAGGTGAAATAACGCTTAGAGGCCGCGTTCTTCCAATAGGTGGGCTAAAAGAAAAGATTTTAGCAGCAAAACGTGCAGGTATATTTGAAGTTATTGTACCAGAACTTAATCGAAGAAGTGTATCTGAATTTGACGATGAAATAGTTGAAGGAATTAAAATACATTATGTTGAAACTATGGAAGAAGTTATAAAGCTTGCACTTGTAGAAAGTGAGAAATAGTATGAATGTACAAAATGTTTTTTTAGAAGCAGTTGGTGTAAAAGAAGAACAATATCCAACATCCGGTTTATCAGAGATTGCTTTTGCAGGTAAATCTAATGTAGGTAAATCATCTTTAATTAACGGTTTAATTAACCGAAAAAAACTAGCAAGAACTTCTTCAGCTCCAGGTAAAACTCAAACGATTAACTTTTATAATGTAGAAGAAAAGTTATATCTGGTTGATTTACCAGGTTATGGCTACGCAAAGGTTTCTAAAACTGAACGTAATCGTTGGGCGAGAGTGATAGAGGATTATTTATATAACAGAAAAACATTACAACAAGTTGTATTATTAGTTGATGGAAGACATGAACCAAATAACAATGATATAATGATGATTGATTGGATTAAAAGCTTTGGTTTTGAACCACTAGTTATAGCAACCAAAATGGATAAAATGAAACGATCACAACAACAGAAAGCCTTAAGCATTATTCGTAAAAAATTAGATGTTAAAAGCTATCATATATACCCATTTTCAGCAATTACTAAAGATGGTAAAGACAAAATTTGGGAAGTGTTTGAGGAAATCATAAATATAAAACATGATGAAAGTGAAGTTGAGTCTAAAGCTAATGAAATAAAATCTGAAGCCAATGAAATAGAATCTAAATCTAGTGAAAAGCAATAGAAGGTTCAGGAGGATGTTATGCGTTTAGTTGCATTTGAAGATTTAAAACCTAATATGCTGATAGCAGATGATTTTTATGGAATTAGTGGTGCAAAATTAGCTAAAAAAGGTGTTACAATAACTGAAAAGTATATAAAAAATTTGGCGCAATATGAGATACCGTTTTTATATGTTATAGATAAATATGGTGCGAATATTAATGTTAGATGTTCCATTACAACATCATTACGCAATGAAGCTACTCAGCATCTTAAAAAATTATATAATTCTATTAGAATCGGTAGAGAAAATGAACTAAGTAAACTTCTAAAAAAATGTACAGAAGCAGTATCTAAGTTGGTTGATGATATTATTGCTGAAAAAATAGATTTATATGATGTTTTTGATATTAAAATGATTGAAAACTATAAGTATCAACAACCTGTTAATGTGATGATTATATCTTTGATTTTGGGCAAGGCATTAGGATATAATCATGTTGAATTATATGAGTTGGCTTTAGCTGCTTATTTTCATGATATTGGTAATAATTTTATTAAGGAAGAAGTACTAACTAAGTTTGAAAAATTAACAGATGATGAGTATGACATGATTAAAGGTCATGCAGAAAAAGGTTATAAATTTTCAAAAGAAAAGCTAATGTTACCAATGAAGATATATTTAGCAATTGGTCAACATCATGAGCGTTATGATGGATCTGGGTATCCATATAGTAAAAATGGAGATAATATTAATAGATATTCAAGAATTATTGCAATTGCAGATGTTTTTGATGCGTTATCAAGTAGACGTAGACAAAGACCAGCACTTAATCCTTCCCAAGCATTTAAAATAATTATAGAAGGTAGTGGTAAGCAATTTGATCCAGAACTAGTAAAAATATTCATGAATGTAGTATCGCCATATCCAATTGGTTATACATTAAAACTTCCTGATGGTAGAGAGGGCGTCGTAATTAAGAATTTTAAAGGGCGACCATTTAATCCTATAATTAAAATTATTAAGGAAGATGGAAGGTCAGTTGTTAAGTCATATGATATCACTCTAGGTAAAAAATGAGAGGAATTAGTGAGTGACGCTAAGATTACTCATTAATGTCTGATAACAAAGTAGCCAGTATAGTTTTATAGAGTACATGGCTTTTTTCTTTCCATTGTTCACATATTTTTGAAGCATTTTCTTTGTCATAAATATTAATTGTTAAGTCGATTAATGTTTTTTTGTTTTCTTTTGCAATGAGATGGACAAGATATTCACCGTTTTTTTCGGGAATATATTCTGATGATAATTCTAGATTTTGTTTAATGTTATATTTATTTTTTTTGGAATAAAGATATATTTCATCCTTAATAGAAGTCGAGATTCTGTTTTCGAAATATTCAAGAGTTAATAATCCTTCTTTTGTAATATCATAACTTGTAGACTTAGAAGTTGTAATAGTTCTTATTAGGTCGTTTTCAATTAGTTGGTGTAAGTATTTTTGAAAGGAAAAATAATCAGTATAGCCTTTATCAATGACAAATTGGCTAAGTTGAGTATTTGTTAAAGGTAATTCGATTTCTCTTAACATATATAAAATAATAAGTTTGTTAATGCTTAGGTCATGATTAATCATCGCTTTCCTCCTTGAAGTATTGTCCTTGATAACTACTAGTTAATTTAAATTGCTTAGCAATGGTTCCAAGAACACGTTTTTTATCTAGGCTCCACTTTGGTTCGAATAGTAAATGCTTAGGTCCATCACCTGTTAATCGATGAATAACCATGCTTGGTGGCAACAGTTGAATAGAAGAAATAATATAATCGATATATTCGTGCATTGATAATATATGGAATGGATGAATTATAAAATGCTCATATAAATCTGTATCTGTTAATATATGAAGTAATTGAAGTTTGATACCATGAGTATTAGTTTTAGCAACATACTTAATTGTATCTAAAATATCAGCCTTTTTTTCTCCAGGTAACCCAATTATAACATGAGTGATAACAGGAATGTTGGCTTTGTTTAGTTGTCTAATAGCCTTATCATATATATCTAAGTGATAACCACGGCGGATGAACTTAGCTGAATTAGAATGAATGGTCTGTAATCCAAGTTCAACATATATATCAACTTTTAGTGATAGTTCAATCATAAGATTTATAATATCTTCAGATAAACAGTCAGGTCTAGTTGCAATAGACAATCCAACTATGGAATCATCAATTAGAGCACTTTCATAAATTGTTCGAAGCTTATCAACCTGTGCGTATGTATTGGTAAAGGACTGGAAATAAACAATGAACTTAAGAGCTTTAGTTTTGCCTTGAATTAAGGCTTTAGCTTTTGCAACACGAGTGGCCATATTTAATTCTCTTTTAGAAGCAAAATCACCGGAACCTGAAGAACTACAAAAAATACAACCTTTATCATGAATTGATCCATCGCGGTTAGGACAGGTGAATCCACCATCAATAGCTAATTTATAAACTTTATCACCATATTTTTTCTTGTAATAATCAGATAAAGTATGATAGGGATACCTATAATGTACAAAATGATTATTCATAAATACCCTTTCTAAAAGTCTAAAAACTAGGAACAACTTATTTTAGCAGAAAATCATATAAATGTCATGAAAAATATTGTTTTAAGAACTATTTAATTATTTGGTGATAAATGGTACAATAATAAGGGAAAACTATGTTTAAGGAGAGTATTAATGGAAAAGAAATATATAATGTCATTGGATCAAGGAACAACAAGTTGCCGTGCAATTTTGTTTAATAAAGAGGGACATATTGTAGGCTCTGCCCAAAAAGAATTTAAACAAATATATCCTAAGCCAGGCTGGGTAGAACATGATGCAATGGAGATTTGGGGTATACAAAGTGGAGTAATGAGAGAAGTTATTGCCACAGCTGATGTAAGAGCAGAAGAGATAGCTACAATTGGTATTACAAATCAAAGAGAAACAACAGTTATTTGGGATAAAGAAACTGGGCGTCCTATATATAATGCTATAGTTTGGCAATCAAGACAAACTGCAGCTATATGTGAAGAGTTAAAGGAAGCAGGTTTAGAACCTTATATTAAAGAAGCTACAGGTCTAGTTATTGATGCGTATTTTAGTGGAAGTAAGGTTAAATGGATTTTAGATAATGTTGAAGGTTCAAGAGAAAGAGCAAAACGAGGAGAATTATTGTTTGGAACAATGGATACATGGCTAATCTGGAACTTAACAAGAGGTGTCCATGTTACTGAATATTCAAATGCTTCAAGAACGATGTTGTTTAATATTCAAGAACTTAAATGGGATCAAAAACTTCTAGATGCTCTAGATATTCCAATTGAATTATTACCTGAAGTTAAAAACTCATCTGAAATATACGGTTATACGCACGAAAAAACATTTGGTGGTGCATCAATACCTATTTCTGGAGCTGCAGGAGATCAACAAGCAGCATTATTTGGACAAGCATGTTTTGAACCTGGAATGGCTAAAAACACATATGGTACAGGTAGTTTTATTCTTATGAATACAGGAGAAGAATTTATCAAATCAGATAATGGATTATTGACAACTATAGCATGGGGAATTGATGGCAAAGTTGAGTATGCACTTGAAGGTAGTATCTTTATTGCAGGTGCTGCAATCCAGTGGTTAAGAGATGAAATGCGTTTGATTTTCTCTGCTGATGAAAGTGAATTTTTTGCTTCTAAGGTTAAAGATAGCAATGGGGTATATGTAGTGCCTGCTTTTTCAGGATTAGGAGCACCATACTGGGACATGTATGCAAGAGGTGCAATTGTAGGACTTACAAGAGGTGCAAATAAAAACCATATAATAAGAGCTACACTAGAGTCAATTGCATATCAGTCAAGAGATGTCATTGATTTAATGGTACAAGATTCAGGCATTAAACTTGAAAGGCTTAAAGTTGATGGTGGAGCAAGTGCTAATAATTTCTTGATGCAATTTCAATCAGATATTCTTGGGGTTCCGGTGGATAGACCTAAGGTTGTGGAAACAACAGCTTTAGGAGCAGCATATCTTGCAGGACTTGCAGTTGGATTTTGGAATAATAAAGAAGATATCATTGGTAATGTTCAAACAGGCAAAACGTTTTTTAATACAATGACCGATGAAAAGCGAGCAGTAATGTATAAAGGGTGGAAAAAAGCTGTGACGAGAGCTAGAGATTGGGAAGAGGATTAGACAGAGAAGAGGATTAAAGAATATTTATGAAAATTATACATTTAATAAGTGGTGGTGACAGTGGTGGGGCAAAAACTCATGTGTTTACATTACTTAAAGCATTGCAACAACAAATAAATGTTCAATTAGTATGTTTGATAGATGGACCATTTTATAGAGAAGCTACAGAAATTGGAATTAATGTAGTACTTTTAGAGCAAAAAAATCGATTGGATTTTTCTGTTCTAAAAGTGTTAACAGATAAAATCAAAGATGAGAAAGTAGATATACTTCACTGTCATGGAGCTAGAGCAAATCTTATAGCGGTAGTATTGAAAAAAAAGATTAAAATACCTATAATTACAACTGTTCATAGCGATTATAAGTTAGATTTTGTACATAGTTTTTATAAGAAAATCATTTTTACTGGAGTTAATAGATTCTGCTTAAAGCGCATGGATTATTATTTTCCAGTTACTAATATATTCAAGGAAATGTTGGGACAACAAGGATTTGATAGAAAGAAAATGTTTACTATATATAATGGGATTGAGATTATTGACAGCATTAAAGAAAGGGAAGTAATAATACCAGTTTTTGGATGTGTAACAACATTAAGACCCATCAAAGGGACTCATGTACTTCTTGAAGCAGTTGATCTATGTGTAAAAAAGGGATATAAACCACAAGTCTTAATTGCAGGAACTGGTCAAGGCAAATACGTACAAGGTTTATATGATTATGTTGATGATCATAGGCTACAAGAGTTTATTAAATTTAAGGGCTTTGTTTCTGATATGGACGATTTTTATAATCAAGTTGATGCAGTGATATTACCTTCGTTTACAGAGAGTTTTCCATATGCACTTTTAGAAGCTGGTATTAGAAAAAAGGGTGTAATTGCATCTAAAGCAGGTGGTATTGTAGAGATGATCAAAGATAAGAAAACTGGAATGCTTTTTGATGTGGGAGAAGCAGAACAGTTAGCGGATTTGATTATTGAGTTTATGGAAACGCCATCAAGATGTTTGGAATATGGAGAAGTATTTAGAGAAAAGATAATTGAATCTTTTTCTGATAAAGCAATGGCTGAAAGTCATATTAATAATTATAAGATTATTGGTTAAATTCAACTATGTAGTTTTGACACCTTAACCATTATTATGACTTAATCAAAATCAAATATTTGTATAATGGTTTTAAGGCAATATGCATAATAAAAGTCAAAATAGAAATAAGAATAGCTTTTATGAAGTTAAAAGGAAGTATTATTGCTTTAATATATAACCATTTAGCGTCTAAAGTCATAGTTTCTTGACTAATAAAACTCCAGTAGGCAGGTAATAATAAGAAGAAGTTTGCAATACAAGCAATGATAATCATTGTAAGTGAACCGAAGATAAGACCGGTTACTAATCCTTTGTTTGATTTTACTTTGTGATAGATTAATGTTGCAGGTAATACATAAGCAACTCCAACAATCAGGTTAGCAAGTTCACCAATACCTGCAGTTCTTGATATGATTACAACCTTAAGAAGATTTTTAATAAATTGGATACCAACTGCTGCAAGAGGTCCCATTGTTATTCCACCAATCATTGCAATAATATCGCTAAAATCTAGTTTTAAAAATTCAGCAAATCCGATATATAGTTCAGCTAACATAATTACAAATGAGAGTGCACCTAACATACTGATTCTTGTTAATAACTTTGTTCTTACTATGTTTTTTTGATTCATAATCATTCTCCTCGCATAATAGTTTTAGAGAATACTCACATGGTTCAAAGGACAAATAAAAATCCTCGATAAAAATCGAGGAGGGTTTTCGTAATCTAAGTGATTGTTTGATATAATCAAATCTATCACTATCTTCTTTCATCCAGACTGTACTGTCGGTCTTGGAATTTCACCAAGTCAACCAATAGGTTCGCGGACTATAACCGCCGGTCGGGAATTTCACCCTGCCCCGAAGTATTCAATAAAAGTATAACTCGGTATGGGTGATTTGTCAAATATTTTAAAATAAAAGGAGAGATATAATTAGTCAGCAAATTTCTTGTGTTTCTTTTTATTTATTTTTAAATCCAAACTCATAATATCCCTTTATATGAAAGCCTTCGCCTGACTTTAATAATAAAGGTTTTTTATTTATGATATTATAATAACTCTTTGGGTAGTTCATTGTAAAAGCTGTGTGACTATCCTTAGGAATATATTCAAAATTTCCAAGTCCTATTTCATATAAATCAACCATCAAGTAATTACCAGAATTATCTGCCACTACATAATAGTCTACAATATTTTCTGATTTCATTCTGGAGAAATTATTCTGAATCATATCATAGGTATCTTCACTACCATCATCATATACATATGTAACTGTATCATTCCATATATCATTTTGGGTTTGCAAACCATAATACCTAGTAATTTCAGCATCTACCAATGCGGTTGTATTGATAGTTACTTCAATAATCGATTCATCTATTGTATAGGTGACTACTTCTTTCAGAACCGATTTTGAGTGATTATAACCTTCTATTTCATTGGTTACGATAATTCGAATTTGATCAAATAGACCACTTCCTTGTACAGGTGCTTCCTGGTCTATAGTTACTTCAACAGTATTAGTCATACCAGTAGGAGCTCCTGTGCCATCTCCTATGCTATCATGCCAACCTCCTGTAAAATGGATTTCGGCCATCATGTCATCACCAAGTTCTGCCTTGACAATATATGGGCTCAAAAAATCTGTTCCAACGATATACCGTTCATCATTTAAAATATCATAGTGGTTGAAATATATATCAGATATAGCATAAATATTATTAATACCACATGGTTCGAAAATAATTCTGTATACACCTTGGTCGTTTGGCATATATACAGCAAGAGATGCCTCAGTATAACGGAAGCTATACGTCCTGGTCTCTAAAAGTTCATCATCTTCAATAAGCAATGGATCTTTTAGTTTTATGGCATGCTGTATACCAATGCTAATGAGTAATAGAGATACAATCGCCATAACCCCAAACAATAAAAATATCATATAGTTATATAACTTTTTCAGAACTTCACTGTCCAAAAAACTATATATTTTCACTTTATTCTGAAGACCTTTAAATCCATAACCAGCTATGAGCATTAGCATCACTACGCCAAAGACATGATATCTTGATTGCACTTCTATCAATAGATGTAATCCAACTTGTGACAAAAACAATAATTGTACAAATACTAATGAGATATCAGGTTTACGTTTTCTAAGTGAAATCACTCCAATTAGGGATACCAATAAAATAAATTGATAATATAGGTGGCTTATAAGCCTAAAAATCATAGGATGCTTTAACATAAAATTAGAGAGTATATTGTCTCCTTCTAGATCATTTATACTCCACTGATAACCATATATATCACCACCCCACATAATGGCATATTTCTTAAATGCTAATAAAAAGGTACCTGTAGGATTTTCGACTACTCTACCTATTGCTCTTTGGAAGGCTGCGTCATGGACAGCTTCCATTTCTAAATCGTATTCAGATAAAATAGCCTCATCAGTCTTATTATATTGTCCACTACTTTCTTGATTCATCCCAACCAATAAACTATAACCAGATGAGGTGTCTCGCAGATTCAGATCAGTCAACTGTTCAGTGACCATTGTCATTGGTATAAAAAAAAGATTAAATCCAATAATTGTTGCAATGAAACTTAATAATAAATGCTTCCACTGTTTAAATCCATAAACAATAAAAGCTGTCATGACAATCGCAATTGCTATAACCAAGGCAATGGGGCGCAGATATTGAGCAATTGCTAATGCAGTACCACCTAATGAAAAAAACAGGATTTGTTTACTATAAGTACTTGTCGTAAAACCTTTAATCATCCACCAGATAAAGGCTAATATAAATACCATAAATAAGTGTTCTGATGCAACAACGGATGTATACATGATTTGAGCAGGCCAAAAAACCATTAATAACCCACTGTAGATTGCTGCTTTTTTTGAAAATAATTTTTCTGAAATAATATATACCAGAACAACCAATAATGCTGAACATACAACATTGAAAATCTTAGCAACTAAAATTGAGCTCCCAAAAATTTTAAATATGATTGAAAGCAACATAGGAAAGCCTATACGATGAGGAAAAATTAAACAAGTGTTATGATAATCTTTATAAACACCTGCTGCAGTATTTTTAGCATAGCTATAATAAAATTCAAAATCAGAAACCACTGGTGTATTGATTAACAGTACCCAAGCTACTCGAATAAGTACAGTTCCCAAAATCAGTAATACTAAAATCTGCCATTTATTTCTAAAAGACAAAAGGATATTGCCAAAGCCTACTAATATTGTTAGCATCAGTAGGCTACCAATAATAAATAGTATAATTATAACGGAAATTGGTAAATTCATATATTTTTCACTTTCAGTAATCACACTAAATAAAATAGCTAACACAATACATAAACTGGTTATAATCAGAAAAAATGTATAAGAATCCTTTAATAGTCTTGATGTCATAATTTCACCTCATGCATATCTCTAGTGTATGTCTCAATAATATATTTAGGTCGTTCTTTCGTTTCTATATAAATCTTCCCAATGTATTCACCAACTACGCCAATAGCTAGTAAATTGACACCCCCAATAATCCATATAGACATAACAATAGTTGTCCATCCAGGCACAGTATTACCTGAAAAATATACTACTAAAAAGTACAGTGAAATAATGATGCTCAATATAAACAAAAACCATCCAGTAAAAGTTATAAGCCTTAAAGGTTTGACACTTAGAGAAGTGATTCCTTCAATAGCAAACTCAATCATTTTTCTTAATGGATACTTGGACTCGCCTGCTACTCGTTCACTCCGTTTATATTCAACTGTTGCAGTTTTGTACCCTATCATAGGCACCATGCCTCGAAGGAATAAATTAACTTCCTTAAAATTGGCAAGACTATCTAACGCAACTCGACTCATTAGTCTGTAATCGGCGTGATTGTATACACTGTCTACACCCATCCATCTAAGTAGTCGGTAAAACCCTAATGCGGTATGCTTTTTAAACCAACTATCTGTTTCTCTTGAGCTTCTCACACCATAGATGATTTGTGCGCCAGCATAATATGCCTCCATCATTTGATTGATAGCATTTATATCATCCTGTAAATCTGCATCCATACTTATAGTTACATCGAAGTGGTTCTTTACTGTCATTAACCCACCTAAAAGTGCGTTTTGATGACCTCTGTTCCTTGATAACTTTATTCCTTCAGCATAACGATTGCTTTTGACTATTTCCATAATATCCTGCCAAGTGTTGTCGCTAGAACCATCATCTACCATAACAATCTTGCTATCCTCATGGATTATTTTTTTTTCAATAAGTTGACTCATTTTCTGGGTCAGGTGATCTAATGTTATATCAATTACCGATTCCTCGTTATAACATGGTATAACGATACAAAGTTTAGCGACCTCTTTCATATTGTTCTACAACCTCTATTTTATTAATTTTCTTAATCTAAATTTTAGGTTCAGTTTCATTAAAAATGATGATACGTTGAGCAAAAAAATTCAGTATCATAACAACAGTTATCACCAGAAGTTTTGCTACATAAACATTAGTTACTACTTCTACTAGATGATAAATCATCACTGTTGAGATAATTAGCATTACCAGATTTATCGCAAAAAATTTCGTAAACTCTTTAGTGTTTCTTTTTCCTTTGGCCTTAAAGGTCCAATATCTATTCCATACATAACTGTTAATAATACCACAACTATAGGACAATACCTGAGCTAGAATTAGAGGCAAAATGAAAAGACCAGTAAGTATTGAAAATACTAAAAAATCTATAGCTGTATTCATGAGACCAATAATATTAAATTTTAGTAGTCTATAGAATTCTTTTTTGATATTTGTGTTCATCTTACCCGCCCCCTTTTTAAAATAAAATAACACCGTGTTTAATTGTATCTTATACCTGCATAAAGTGCAATATGAACATTCCCTAGTCTCCGTGGTTTTATCCATAATCGAGATTTTATGCTTTATCTTACTGCAGATATCTATACAATGAAACATAAAAACTTCTTTTGCATAACAAGTGAGTTAAAATAACGGAACTTTGCAATAGACGAAAGGAAAACTAAATCAAAATAGGAAGGTTATAATTGTAAAGAAATTGTAATTGCATTTTATAGTGGATAGGTTATAATCTAAGATGAACAGGAGGTAGACAATGAAAAATAGAGTTATAAGAATAATGAGTTATATATTGTCAATAATATTACTGATTAGTATGAATGTATTTTCAATAAGTGGTGCGAATACAGGGATATATGAGACAA
>JAOZKH010000005.1:0-27521 GCA_029935405.1 Vallitaleaceae bacterium
ATACAGATACAGATACAGATACAGATACAGATACAGATACAGATACAGATACAGACGCAGATATAGACGTAATAGTAAGTGACAATATTTCACCAGAAAATTTAAAGGTCGGAGATTCTATTGGGGACTTTGAAGTTGCTTTAATTGAATACTCAAGTGATGATATAAATATGGAACTTACAAGTAATATAGAAGTGCAAGGTATACTTAATGGCTATTACGATGATATGTATGAAGAAAATATGTTTTATTTTACACCAACAAATTATTCCTTTTCTCAAAAAATAGTTTGCGATTTTCCAAGTGCTCAATTAATTATAGAAAGCCCTTCAGGTGCTGTAATAGGAGATATCCCGGAAAAAATGCTTCAGTCATTACTAGATGGTAAAACATATGAGGTTAAAGCAATGATAACCGGATTTAGTATTACAGCAAAAGATGAATCTGAAAAATTTCAAAGTGTCTATTTAGAAGAGATTAATTATTTGTCAGCTAATACATTAGAATACGATGAAGTACTTACTGGTTTTGATAATGAAATGTTATTTAATGTTGATGAGCAAATGCACGTTGATTATAGTAAATATTCTCTTGTTATTGTTCCTATGCAAGAGTCAATAAATGTTGGCAAACTTATGCCTGAAGTTATTGATATATCAGGTGATGACAATGCAGGGTTAATGAATTTTTCAGTATTTGGAAAATTATACAACGTTAGAATAAAGTATACAAAAAATGCAAATGATGAAAATGAAGTTCCAGAAGAAATTTTTATTGCAGATGAAATCGAAAATACATGCATGTTTATCCAAGCATTAATGCCTACAGATTTTTCATATATAGAAGTTATTGCTTTTTACCAGTTTGAGTCAGGTATGGAAGAGATTCGATTCACACTTGATGATGCACGTGATCCATCTGCTTATCCAATAATGACAATAGATGCTTATTAGACACTACATTTAGGTATAACAGGAGGTTATATGAACAATAATGAATTATTAATTAAACTACAAGAATCACTAGCAATTGACGTAAAAGAAATGCTTGATATATTTAAATATAGTGATATTATACTATCTAAAGATGAACTTTCAAGAATGTTCGTATATGCGGATAATGAATTTGATGACGAAGAGGATGATGCTGGACTTATCTGCGACAATGAAACCTTAGAAGGATTTCTCAATGGTTATATTATTTCTAGAAGAGGTAAACCGGAGCTAAAGGCAGGACAATCTTCAAAACCACCATTAGCAATTATAAGTCGGAAGAGTGTAAACAATGTTGTTCTCAAAAAATTAAAAGTTGCTTATTCATTAACTAATGAAGATATAATTAATATATTTGAAGAAGTTGGGGTGACTGTTTCCAAAAATGAATTAACAACACTTTTTAGAAAGCAAGGTCACAAGCATTATAAAATTTGTACTGATTATTATCTGAACCGATTTTTAGAAGGAATTGAGTCAAGAAAATAATGAATTAGCCTATATTATATTAAAATCAGATATCTATCAGGAGATAAAATGTTTAGAAAATTATCTATCAGGAAAAAAATAATAATATCTACAGTAATTGGAATTGTCATACCATTTTTATTTGGCGGAATTTATTTAAATAATTTTGTTGTAAATTGGTTATACGAGGATAACTTTGAAGTAAATAATAGCATTCTTCAACAAGTGAGCGAATTTATTGATTATTCGCTTGTTTCTAGTGTGGAAGAAAAGGTAAACATGCTTTCTGAATTAGATATTGCAAAAGAATCTGTTGGATATTTAAATGAATATACAGATTATGTACCTGAACAAAAATCATATATGGAAACAGATAGTGAAAAGAAAATTGAAAGTGTTTTTAAAATAATAAAAGATACTGATTCCTCAATTAACTTCATGTTTTTTGCAACCAAAGAAGGCGAATATATAGAGTATCCAAAGTTCACGCCTACTAAAAGCTACGACCCTAGGATTAGACCCTGGTATGTTAATACTATTAGTAAAGAAAATATAGTTATATCTGATCCATACATTACAAAATTCACCAAAGATATGGTTATAAGCATATCAAAAAGAGTAATGAAAGATTCAGAAGTGCTTGGAGTAATAGGTGTATCAGTTAAAATTGGTGAAATAACTAGTAATATAGAACAAATCCATATAGGTGAATCAGGATATATAATTGTTATGAATGAAAATAATAAAATTATGGTTAGTCCAAATGAACCTGAATGGTTGTTAAAAACACCTGATGAATTAAATATCGAGGCATTAATGCATCTTGACATAAGCAATAAAGAATTCATTGAAAAGAAGATAAGTGGGATTGATAGTATATTAAATGTGATAATTTCACCTAAAACAGGGTGGAAGATTATATCAGTAGTTAGTAAAGATGATTTACTTAAAAAGGCAGAAGAGGTTACGAGTATATTAACATTAATATATATAATAACTGCAATTATCATATTACTAATTGTGTTTAATATTGCTACAAGAGTAACTAAACCTATAAGGTACATCAGTAACGCGATTTCTAATATGGCTATGTATAAATTCACACTTACTGATAAAGAAAAAATTAATGAATATAGTAATAGATATGATGAAATTGGTCAAGTATCAAAAGCGCTTATTGGGATGAATTCTAACTTTGCAGAATTAGCGAATCAAGTAGAAATACTAAATGAGGAAATCAAAAATATTGATATTGAAAACAAATCAAATAAAGTAGCACATCTTTCAGAAGATAATCCTTTTGCGATTGTTGTTGATTCTATGAACATTCTTCTTGAAAAAGTAAATATGTACATAGGTAAATTACGTAATTCGAACACGGAGGTTATTCATAAGCATGAGCTTTTAATTGCAACAGAGGAAGAACTTCGAGCACAAGTTGATGAAATAGATACGCAAAAAAATTATATTAATTTCTTGGCATATCATGATCCACTAACGGAATTGCCAAATAGGAGAATGTTTGTTGAACATTTTGAATCAAAATTAAGTAAAAAATCATCTTGTGCAGTTGTTTTATTAGATTTAGATAATTTCAAAGCTATTAATGATACTATGGGACATATTTATGGAGATACAGTTCTTAAAGAAGTGGCAAAAAGGTTTAAAACCTTTCTAAAAAAAGGTGTTTTCATATCAAGATTTGGTGGAGATGAGTTTTTGGTTTTAATTAAAAATCCACGAGAGAATCTAGTATTAGAAGAGAATCAACTATTAAAAGAGAATCAAATATTAGAAGAGAATCAAACAATTAAGGAATTAATAGATGAATTAGTACATTTATTTGACAAAGATCTTACGGTTAATGAACATGATATAAATATTAAATATAGTATGGGAATTTCGTTATACCCACAAGATAGTACAGAAATAAATAAGTTGATTATGTATTCTGATTTAGCTTTATATGCTACAAAGAAAGAAAACAAAAAAAGCTATAAATATTTTGATGAGTCAATGATGAAAAAATTACTTGAAAAATCAGAAATAGAAGTTATCTTGCGAGATGCTATTGTTAATGATGGATTTAAGCTGGTATATCAACCTATTATAAATACAATTAATGGAGAGGTTAACTCGTATGAGGCACTATTAAGGCTTAAAAAACATAATATATCACCAGGGGAATTTATTCCAATAGCTGAAGAAATAGGCTTGATAACTAAAATTGGTAGATTGGTAACAGAAAAAGTAATTATACAATTAGATAAGTGGAGAGAGCAAGGCCTTATAATTAAACAAGTTGCAATAAATTTTTCGGCAACGCAGATGCATGATTCAACATATTTTGATTTTACGAAAAACTTATTAAGTAAATATAATATTAATCCTAAATTAATTGAAATAGAAATCACAGAAAATATTTTTTTGAATAATAAAGAATTTGCAATTAATTATTTCGCAAAATTCAGAGAACTTGGAACAACTATTTCTATAGATGACTTTGGAACTGGTTATTCATCTATGAGTTATTTGATATCTTTACCTGTTGATAAGATAAAACTTGACAGATCTTTGAATATCAAATTTTTGGAACTTAAAAATATACAGGTATTAGATAGCCTGATTTCATTAATACATGGTTTGAAACTAAAAGTAGTAGCAGAAGGTATCGAAGAACTTGAACAAGTAAGACGACTAAAAGTAGGTGAATGTGACTTTATTCAAGGATATTATTTTAGTAAACCCTTAGAAGTTGATGATGTACCTGATTCTATGAATCGAAAATATTTGTAAAAAATGAGATGCTTCACATTCAAATATTAAAAAAGGAGATTATAATGGAAATAAAAAGATTCGAAGGCACAGGCAGAATGAGCAGAGCAGTTGTTCACAATAACACGATATACTTATGTGGCCAAACGCACGGAGTCAAAAACACAAATATACAGGAACAAACACGTGTATGTTTAGAAAAAGTTGAGGCATTGTTAAACAAATATGGATCAGATAAACAACATATTTTATCAGTCACTATTTATTTGAAAGATATCGCATTATTCCAAGAGATGAATAATGTTTGGGATACATGGACTGAAGATGGATTTGAGCCAGCTAGAGCTTGTGTTGAAGCAAAAATGGCGAGAGAAGATATTTTAATCGAGTTATCTGTAATAGCAGCAACTATTTATTGAGATGAATATGAAGATTAACACAAAAACAGAATTATTAATTAATGGTAGTGAAGGTTTTGAATATTTGATAGATAAAATACAAGAAGCGACATCATCAGTTGTTATTCAGATGTTTATTTGGCGAGATGATGAACTTGGTAGATTGATAGCTAATGAAATTTTAAAAGCAGCAAATCGAGGTGTAAAAGTTCACATCTCTAAAGACTTGCTTGGTGGAGTGTTTGAATTTGCAGAAGAAAATAGACAATCATTTTTCTATGAAAAATTACCTCCAAAAATGAGAATTATGGAATTGTTTTTAGTATGGGGATACCCTATGAAAGGGAGACCCAAAAAGATAGTAGAAAGAAATAGCAGTGAACTTGCAAAACGTTTTGCTAATCATGAGAATATTACATTAGATATAAACAGATTACAAAATGATCACTCAAAATATATAATTATAGATAAAAAAATAATTATAATTAGCGGTATGAACTTTGAGTATAAAGAATGGAAATATGATTTGCTTAAGCGACCTTATCATGACTTTATGATTGGATTTGAAGACCCTAGAATAGTTCAGCAATTTAAAAATTCTAAAGAAATAGGCACGGATATAATTGTTGATATTCACAAGGAAATAGATCATGTAATAGATTTTGTGTTCAATACATATGTAAATGGTAAAAAGCTATTTAATATACGGGAAGGACTAATTAATAGAATTATGCAGGCCGAATATTCCATTGATATTATTATGGCTTATTTAGGAGATGGAGAAATAAATAAAGCTCTTGTTGATGTTTCTAAGACAGGAGTGAAGATAAAGTTATATGTGCCACTATTAGCAAATTTACAAAATGACCTTAATCACTTTCATCTTAAACAATTAATGAAAAAATGTGATAATATGACTGTTTATCTGTGCAAGGACATGATTCATGGAAAATTATTATTAATTGATAATAAGTATGTTACTTTTGGTTCTGCAAATCTTAATAAAAATGCCATGGACATGTTAATGGAAACTAATGTAGGATTTTATCTTGATAAACTTAACCACAGAGATAAATTGATGAGTGCATTTGATAATATTATGAAAAAGTCACATAAAGTTGAAGTGTTTTCAAAAATCAAATATAATAAAATTAGAGCTTTTATGGAATATATCCTGACTTTAACAGCAAATAAGAATTGAAAAGCTCGTTAGATCAGAATAATTTATTATGTTTATGGTATACTGTAGTGGATTATATTTTAATCTAACCTAACAGTAGTAAGGTGTATTAAAGTGAGGTGTACTAATGAGTAATCAAAAAATAAGATTGAGTTTTAGAATTACAAAATATTTACTATGGCCGATTATTTTTGCTATTGCTTTTCTACTATTTTCATCGTATGTATGGTCAATTGACCGAGATTTAGGTGTTATTGGATTTATGGTGGTACTTATTAATCTTATAATTTTCTTTGTTATGTACTTTTTTGGACAGCGAAGAATTATGAAGGAAACGATGAATATATCAATGCAAGTTAGCAATATTCAAAAGGATCATCTGATTCACTTTGATTTACCACATTGTATACTTGATGGTACAGGACGTATTATGTGGTTTAATGACGCGCTTTATGATATTTTAGAAGACCCTAAATTATTAGATAACAATATTCATAATTATTTTTCTGGAATTAGTGCTAATCAATTTCCTACATATGAAGAATCCGTTGATAAGATAATTGATTATAAAGAAAAAGATTATAAGGTTGTTTTTCATAAACATCAATTTGATGTAAATCAATCATCATTGGTAAATGGGTTATCTGATTTTTATTATTATAGTTTATACTTTTACGACATCACTAATGAACATATATTAATGAGAGTGAATGAAGAACAAAAAGCTGTTATTGGGTATGTATATATTGATAATTATGATGAAGTATTACAAAGTATTGAAGAGGTTAGAAGACCGCTTCTAATCGCGCTGATTGATAGGAATTTGAATAAATTTGTCAATAGTGTAAACGGTGTATTGCGCAAGATGGAAAAGGATAAATACTTCGTGTTTTTTCAAAAAAAATACATGGAAAATTTAGAAGAAAATAAATTTAAAATCTTAGATGATATTCGTGAGATTAGTATTGGAAATGATTTACCAGTTACTATTAGTATTGGACTTGGGATACATGAAAGTGATTATACACAAAGTCAAGATTATTCAAGAATTGCAATTGACTTAGCACTTGGTCGTGGTGGGGATCAGGCAGTTATTAAAAACAATGATAAGTTTTCCTTTTATGGCGGTAAAACCCGTGGTGTTGAAAAACATACGAGGGTAAAAGCAAGAATCAAAGCATATGCATTTAAAGAGTTGTTAACAGAATCAGATAACGTTATTATTATGGGACATAGAAACCAGGATCTTGATTCTCTTGGAGCTGCAATCGGCGTATTTGCTTGTGCTAGAATGTTAGAAAAAGATGTTCATATAGTAATCAACGATGTAACTACAGCAGTTAAAGCACTATATGATAGAGTTGTAGAAAGCAAAAATTTCCCTGATGATATTTTTATTAGTGGTACAAAAGCAATAGAACAGATTACCGAAAATACAGCAGTTATTATTGTTGATGTTAATAGACCAAGTTATGTGGAATATCCTGAACTAATAAATTATGCAAAAAAATTAGTTGTGTTTGATCATCATAGAGTAAGCGCTGAATATATTAAGGATCCTGTATTAAGTTATATTGAGCCTTATGCATCATCAACGAGTGAAATGGTAACTGAAATTTTAAGATATATTACAGAAAAGGTTAAACTTGATCCTATAGAAGCAGATGCGTTATTTGCAGGAATTAGTGTTGATACGAAGAATTTTATTATAAAAACTGGTGTTAAAACTTTTGAAGCAGCTGCATTTTTAAGACGTAATGGTGCAGATGTAATTCGTGTTCGTAAATTTTTTCAAAATGATATGGAAACCTATAAAGCCCGTGCTACAGCAGTTAAGGATTCAATTATATATAGAGACAACATTGCAATTAGTGTAAGTCCTTCTGATATTGGGAATCCAACATTAGTAGCAGCTCAAGCAGCCGACGAACTTTTAAACATACAAGGAATTAAGGCATCCTTTGTACTGACAATGGTTAATGAAACTATTTTTATCAGTGCAAGATCCTACGATGCGATTAATGTACAACTTATTATGGAAAGATTAGGTGGAGGTGGGCACTTAAGTGTTGCTGGAGCCCAACTGGAAGGTATTAATATTAAAGATGCAATAGAAAAATTAAAAGCTACGATAGATGAATTTTTAGAGAAAGGTGAAGAAGAATGAAAGTAATATTACTTGAAGATGTTAAAAAGGTAGGAAAAAAAGGTGAGCTTCATGAAGTAAGTGATGGTTTCGCAAGAAATGTTTTGTTTCGAAAAAAACAGGCGGTAGAAGCAACAAAAAAAGCTATTAATGAATTAGAACTTAAGGACAAGGCGGATCAAAAACGAATAATAGAAGAATTTGAAGTAGCAAAAGAACTTGGTAATAAAATCAAGGATATGCAAATTATAGTTAAAATGAAAGCTGGAGCCGGTGGAAGAGTATTTGGATCAGTTTCAACTAAGGAAATTGTAAAAGCAGCTAAAGAACAATTAAATCTTGAAGTGGACAAGAAAAAACTGGTACTTAAAGATCCGATAAAATCTATTGGTACTCATGTAGTGCCGTTAAAACTTCATGCAAAAGTAACATCAGAATTAAAAGTAAAAGTTGAAGAAGAATAATAAGAATAAGAGGTGGACAACTTGGAGGATATTGTAAAAAGAATACCCCCACACAGTCTAGAGGCTGAACAATCGGTCATAGGTTCTATGATTATGGATAGAGAAGCTATTGGTATTGCACTAGAGCATATTGACCAGTACGATTTTTACCATCCAGACCTAAAAATAATTTTTGATAGTATTGTTGACCTATATAATCACAATAGTCCTGTAGATTTAGTAACACTACAAGATAATCTTAAAAAAGAAGAACATTTTGAGAGAATTGGAGGTTTAGAGTATTTATCTAAACTAGCTATGAGTGTACCAACGTCAGCTCATATTAAAAATTATGCGTCCATTGTTAAAGAAAAGTCTGTATTAAGGCGGTTAATTAAAACTGGACAAGATATCATTACAGATAGTTATGAATCAAAAGAAGATTTAGAAAATATTTTAAATACTGCTGAAGAAAAAATATTTAATATTATGCAAAACCGTAAAACTGAAGAATTTGCAGCTATTAAGGAATTGATTAATCCAACTCTTAATAAAATAGTAGAAGCCCATAATAATGGTGATTCTATTACAGGTATTAGCTCAGGGTTTGCTGATTTAGATGTAAAAACTGCAGGGTTTCAACCTGCAGACTTGGTTTTAATAGCAGCGAGACCTTCTATGGGAAAAACAGCCTTAGCCCTTAATGTTGCACAACATGCAGCAATTAAAGAGCAAAAATCAGTGGCAATTTTTTCACTAGAGATGAGCAAAGAACAGTTAGTAAATCGTATGCTTTGTTCTGAATCTATGGTTGATGCTCAAAAAGTTAGAACAGGTAACCTAGGCGATGATGAGTGGTCAAACTTATTAAGTGGTGCTGCAATACTCAATGATTCATCGATTCATATTGATGATACACCAGGTATAACTGTGGCAGAAATGAAAGCAAAATGTCGTAAATTAAAGCTTGAAAAAGGTTTGGATTTAATTTTAGTAGACTACATTCAATTAATGAGTGGTAGTGGTAGGGGAGAATCTAGACAACAGGAAATATCTGAGATATCAAGATCGCTTAAAGGTTTAGCAAGAGATATGGAATCTCCTGTTATTGCTCTTTCTCAGCTCTCAAGAGCCTGTGAAGCAAGAGCAGATCATAGACCAATGTTATCAGACCTTAGAGAATCAGGAGCTATAGAGCAGGATGCTGATGTTGTTATGTTCTTATATAGAGATGAGTATTACGACAAAGATACTGATGCAAAAGGAATGGCTGAATTGATTATTGCTAAGCAAAGAAACGGTCCAACGGGTACGGTGGAACTCGCATGGTTTGGTCAATACACGAAGTTTATGAATACGAATAGATTACAGTCAGAATATTAGTAAGTAGATTAGTTGTTTTATTCACATAGTTATCCACAATATATGAAATAATAATAGAAAATGCACATGCAAACTACGGTTTGCATGTGCATTTATTTTGCTTTACAAAGGCAGGTATTTTGGCTACAATTTTATTATGATTTAATTTTCGTCAAACTTTGTATCACTTATAAATTCATTAAGTGATGCAGTGATTTTATCAAATAATGTAAGGAGATTCTATGAGACTAATACTTCTTGATAGTGATATAAACTATCTAAAAAGATTCCAATTAGTCGTTTCTAATTATTTTAATATGCAACTGGAGCTATATGTTTTTAGTTCACTTGAAGAATTAAAGTTTCAGAATAACTCTCTCTTAACCCAGTCGATAATAGTTGTGCATGAAGAATTTATTTATGAAACGTTAAACTTTTATGAAGAGCATTTACCGAAGTTAAAAGCAGATATTTTTGTATTATGTGAAGGACTAGTAGAACAAAAGCTATTAACATATCTTTGTGAACATCCTTTGATTAATTATTTAGCAGATAATATTTGTATACCCAAGTATCAGCCTGTCAACACTTTGATTGACAGTATTAAAGATAATTATTTGTTAGGAACAAACAAAGAAAAAATTGTAGTAGAAAAAAAGGCAAAATTAATCTCTGTTTATACACCGATTAATTGCCATAATTCATCATCAATATTAGAGAGGACAGTGTCAAAGTTTAATGATATAGGGAAAACTTTAATTATTAACATTGATCCTTATTATGGGCTAGAAAAAGTAGAGACTAACGATAATATGGCAAACCACAGGTTTAATCTTAGTTATCTTTTTACAATGATTAAGAGACGTAAAACTAATATGAATTTATTGATTTCTGAAATGGTTATTAAGCGAAATAATCAAACTCACATTATTATGGGACCAATGAATATGTTAGACATAGATTGTTTAACAGTTGAAGAAACACAATTTTTAATTAATTTTTTCAAGAGTAAAACGGACTATTCTAATATAGTATTTAATATTTGCGGCGTTCATGTAACTGAATTTATTCATAGAATTTTTGAAGAATGTGAAGAGAGAATACTAATCAGTAAGGAAGAAAAAGTTCAAATGCATGTGGGTAGACAATTTCAGCTATCTTGGATTTTTGCAGATTTGCAAGGTGCGGATGTATTAAAAGAAGTGATACTATAAACCTGTTTTGCAGTAAACTTCGGGGAATCAGATGGAGAGTTAACACCGCCTGATAAAACATTCCTCTTAAAGAAGTGGGAAGCTTCACCATGAAAAAAACAATGATAAAGGAAAAAAGAAAAGAAAATGAGGAGTGAAGGAGTGAGGGCGCGTGGGAAGGAAAATGAAACAGTATTTAAAGTTAGAACAGTATAGAGATAGTATTAGGCGACAGATAAATCTTGTAGAAAAAATTACAGATGATGTTGTTATGGAGTTGATTGAAAAACAGATTTATCAAGATATGTTATACGAATCCATAGAGGAAAAAGAAAATATTATTATCCGATTGTTTAATGAATTTAGACGACTAGGGAAGCTACAACCTCTCCTTGATGATGATGAAATAACAGAAATAATGATTAATGGTATCTCTCAAATATTTATTGAAAAAAAAGGTGTTATTACGAAGCTTGATTTAGAATTTAATAGTAAAGAAGAGTTATTTTTAATCATTCAAAAAATTGTAAGTAATATGGATCGAAAAGTAAATGAAAAATTTCCAATTTGTGATGTAAGATTACCTGATGGATCTAGAGTAAATATTGTATTAAATCCAATAGCTATTGAAGGACCTTGTGTGACAATTAGAAAATTTCCAAAACATAAGTTTAACAAAGACGATATAGTAAATAATAATACTATTAATGCTGAAGCAATGGAGTTTCTGAAATTATTAGTTACAAAGCGATTTAATATTTTTATATCAGGTGGTACAAGTTCTGGCAAAACTACATTGCTAAATATTTTATCCGATGAAATACACAATGGAGAAAGAATTATAACAATTGAAGATTCGGCAGAGCTTCAAATAAAAGCTAGTCAAAATCTCATAAGATTAGAAGCGAGAAAATCGAAAGATAACTTTAATAATGATATTTCAATAAAGGAACTAATTAAAACGGCACTCAGAATGCGACCAGATAGAATTATTGTTGGTGAAGTACGTGGGGAAGAAACAATTGATATGTTACAAGGTATGAATACGGGACATGATGGTTCAATATCAACAGGTCACAGTAATACAACACGAGATATGATGTTTCGGTTAGAAACGATGGTTTTATCAGGGATAGATATTCCACTAATAGCAATTAGGCAGCAGATAGCCTCTGCTATTGATATTATGATACATATACAAAAAATAAGTAAAAAGGGACGAAGGGTTGTTGAAATCTCGGAAGTAACTGGAATGAAAGGTGAATCAATTCAATTATCACCGCTATATATATATAATGAAGAAGCTGATACACTTATATTAACTTCTAATGAATTGACTAATAGGGAAAAATTGTTATGGAACTAAGAAAAAGTTTTTTGCAATACAGATGGCTTATTATACAGATTTTATTATGCTTTATTATATTCATTGTGAGTCTATTATTCTTTAATTCTATTATTATATCTATTGCATTATCGATGACAGCGCTATCACTTAAACCTCAAATTCAAAAATTCAATACATCTAAACTTAATAAACGTAGAGAAAATGAATTTATGATGTTTGTATATTCATTGTCGTCAATGCTAAGTGTTGGCAAGTCCTTTGAACATGCTTTTAGAGAGTCAGTTATAGAGCTGGCAAAAGAGAAAAATTACTATATTATTCTAGAAGATTTAAGACATGTATGTATGTGCTTTGATATTAATATGTCTATAAGTGAGTCACTTAAGCAGCTAGCTAATATGTATAAAATCGAATCAATTTTGAATTTTAGTAATATTGTTGAACTGGCAATATTACAAGGAGGATCACTTGAGGACATAATTGATAAGACAGTAACAATGATACAAGAAAGAGATGAGGTTGAAAAAGAACTAGATGTTATTATTACACAAAAAAGATTTGAATTGATTGTAATGTTATCCTTTGTACCATTGATGATCATATATCTTAGAACAGTTTCAGGTGGATTTTATGCAGCGATGTATGGAACGGTAAAAGGAAGAATTATTATGACCATATGTTTAGGAATGTATATTTTGAGTGGCTATATCGGTAAAAAAATTGTAGATATAAAGGTATAAATATGAATAATAAAGTAGAAAAAATTTATAAGATAGTTCAAAAGATTTTTCCAGTTTATACTAAAGAAATACTGATTCTTCTGGCCGTGTTTGCTATGTTGCTGGTATTTCAAACCATAAAAGGGGAAACACCAGAAAAAGTTACAAAACTTGATAGACCGTCACATAGTCAAGGGGATGAGAATATAACTTTGTTCTATGATTATATGGAACTTGAGAATCAACAGATAAACTTCTTTATAAAAAACAGAAATATTACGGATGTTGAAAGGAGTGATATGTTAAAAGCAGTAGATATTATTGTTATAGAGCAATTAATGAATCAGTTTGATAAATACAAATCGATAGATAATAAGTTGAAGTTAATTTCTAAGATGGGAGAATGTTCAATCTCATATCGATTATATCCAAATAACATTATTAATAATGAAGGATGGATTATATTAGAAAACATTGGTGAACAAGAAGATATTATTATTGACTATACTATAACACTAGAGGATAGAGAAAAAGGAATATTGACTTGCAATAATTCTGTGGTTATAGATATTAAGAGAGAATATATTACAGAAGACTATAGCAAAAAATATAGTCAGTACTTACTAGACGTTTATCAAAAAAAAATCAATGCAGATAATCAATCATCTGTATTAGAATTGCCAGCTAACTATGTATTCTATTCAATTAGCAATAAAAACTCATTTTCAGAAATTGTTGGAACACTTATTACAGTGATACTAATATTTGCATTAATATCACATACGGAACATTCATTAAAGTTAGTAAATGATAATAAAAGCAAGAAGATATCATTAATGTATTTTATTAATAATTTTCTACTCCTGTATACTACAGGAATGACAATAATAAGGAGTTTTCAATATGCTCTTAATAATAGAATTGAATCAATGACAAAAGATCAATTACTTTACCAGCAGCTTGTTAAGTTGCAACAGTATTCAAAAGAAGCAATAAGTTTAAAAGATATTTTAGAACAATTTGTAGAGATATATGATTTGGCTGAGGGACAACGATTTTCAAGATTATTATTACAAAATGAAAAACAAGGAGATGATCAGTTAACAAACCAATTAGATTATATGACAAAAATGATGTGGGAAAAACGAATTCGAAGTGCAAGAAAGGATAGCGAAAAAGCCAGTTCAAAACTAGTATTTCCCATGTTATTGATTTTTATAGTTATATTAATGTTAACAATAGTACCAACATTCATGGAGATGGAATCAATATTTTAAGGATGAACATTATAAGAATAACAGGAAAAAAATAGGAGGAAAAAAATATATGAGAAAGACAATAACAAATCAACTAATAGAGCAATGTAGGGAAAAAATTATAGGCGTTCAATTAAAGGTAAAAAATTCACTAGTTGAATTAAAAGAGGATGAAAGAGGAATGGGAATGGTTGAAATTGCTTTAATTATTATTATAATTGTTGCATTAGGTATTACTTTTAAAAGTGAAATAACTAAATTATTAGAAAGTATTTTTTCAGAACTTGATTATTCAAGTTTAAAAGGGTAGGTGCTTATGGAACATAAAGAGTTGGAATTGTATAAGGATAAATTCATTGTTTTTGAATGTTTAAATGATATCGTGGAAATGTATCAGGTGAAGACATTTTATTATCAAAGAATTTCTGGGGTAAGGGCATTCAGGTATAGCATGTCTCAGAATAAAAGTTTTATATATTATGATAATAAAAGTGAAAATTCATTGACAGAAGCTGCTAATATAGGGATTTCACTTAATGATATTTATAGACTGTTAGAACAGGTCAAGTTGATTATTGAAGATTGTAATAACTATTTACTATATCCAGATAATTTTTGTTTACATCCATCATTTATTCAAGTTAATAGAGAAGAGAAAGAATTAAAAGTCGAATTATTATATCTCCCTTTTAAGGAAAAAGCTAATGATAAGTATAAAAAATATATGATTCAATTTATTTCAATGATTTCAAAACTTTTTAATGAGCTAAATGATATGGAGGGATTTTATTACTTTGTAAGATTACTTGAAACCCTTAAAGAAGAAAGCGAAGAATTTGATATATGTAAGAACATTGAATTGTTTATAGGACATGGAAATAAAAAGAAAAGTATGTTACTCTAAATATATTGTTTTAAATCTAAGTTAGAGTGGTACATTTTTATGAATAAAAAGATAAGAGCATTAATCGTTCATGGAGTATTGTGTATAGTTGCATTAGTATTTCTTTGGTCAGGATATTTATTAGAAGATCCTGACGTACAAAGAAGAGGGTTGCTTCTTATGTTTTCTTTTATATTTATAATCATATTGACAAGTGTATATTTTATTAGGAATAATTCAAAGATGAGAATCGTTTTATTGATTTTTATGGCAATTGATTTAATAGTAATTGATTTTTACTCTAAATATGCTATTAACTACTTGTATCATGTATTATATTTTATTATAGTCGTTGCTATTGTGCTATATTGTAAAAAAAAGACGGGAATCATTTTGGCTATAGGAATTGCATTGGCTTCGTTTATTAAATTTATTCAACTTATTTATACCTTGCCGACACAAAATAGTATTGTTACGTTTGTTTTCTATTCGATTATTCAGATCTTGTTAATTACAATGGTATTTACTGTTAAAGCATATTATGGAGAATCTCAAAAAACAAAAAATCTTTATGGTGAGTTACTTGATGCGTATCATCAATTAGACATATATTCAAGAGATATTGAATTGTTATCTGCTAAACAGGAACGTTCTTCTATTGCAAGGGATTTACATGATACATTGGGCCATGATTTAACAGGTCTTATTATGCAATTAGAATTGGCTGATTTTAATTTAGAAATAAACAAAGAATTAGGAAAGAAGTATCTATCTGAAAGCATAGATGGCGCTAGAAATTCTTTGACAAAAGTAAGGGCAATTGTAGATACTCTTAAAAATCAAGAAAAGTTAGTGTTTGTTAATCAATCATTACTTGAATTGACTAAAGAGTACCAAAAACGTACAGGAATCAATATATTATTGAATGTGAATAATGAAGAGACAATATCCCCAGACTATCTAATTATATTATACTGGGTTATACAAGAAGCATTAACAAATGTTGCTAAACATGGCAATAGCGATGAGGTTAGTATTAATATAAAAAAGTCTGAGAATAATATAGAATTTAGTATTAAAGATTATAGTTCAAAAAGTAGCGTCAATAAAATAGGTAAACCACAAAAAATAACTAAAGGTAATGGACTAAAGGGTATAGAGGAAAGATTAATAACGATAAACGGGAGTGTTGAATTTATTAAGTACACAGGTGCACAAAAAGGATTTCAAATAAATGGAAACATTCCAATAAATGGAAACATTCAAAAAAGGATGGAAAAACATGATTAAAGTATTAATTGTTGATGATCAGGATTTGATGTTACAAGGTTTGTCTATGTTAATCGGCAAAGAAGATAATCTTTTAGTTGTCGGGACGTGTCATGATGGAAGTGAAGCTGTAAAGTATTGTAAAAATAAAGATGTAGATGTTGTTTTAATGGATATTCGCATGCCAGTAATGACAGGGGTAGAAGCCACAAAGCTTATTATTGAAAATTCACCTAAAATTAAGATTATTATTCTTACAACATTTACAGATGATGAGTATATATTTAGCTCCCTGAGAAATGGAGCTTCAGGATATTTACTGAAAGATGCAAAACCTATTGAGATTACTAATGCTATTGAAAAAGTATATGATGGTGGAACGCTTATTAATCCGGATGTAGCAACTAAACTGGTTATGGCAATGAGAGATGGAGATAATTCGATACAGGTAGGAGCTGAGAATGAAGTTACTACTCCATTAATTAATGAAACGTTTATCGAACTAACAAATAGAGAAAATGATATTTGTCACTTTCTTGCTAAAGGTAATAACAATAAAGAAATAGGTAAAATTCTTACTATTAGTGAAGGAACAGTTAAAAACAATATCACAAAAATTTTAAATAAACTTGATTTGAGAGATCGAACTCAATTAGCATTATTCGCATTAAAACGTAAAATATAGTTATTTAGTGCCAATAGTCATGTATCAATTTAAAAGTCGTGCCAAAAGTTAGATGGCAAGGCTTTTTTTTTATGATAATATATATATATGAGAAAAGAAAAAACGGTATATAAGAAAAATAGGAAAAAAGAAAAGGAGGGTGAAGATTGAAAAAAAAGATAACTGTATATATAGTGATTTTAAGCTTTACAATACTGCTTACAGCATGTCAGACAAAAGGATTGAAGACATATCAAGATGCAATGAAGAATACTGAAGCTATTTCAAAAGCTGAAGTAATAATTGAAAGTGAAATACGAACAACATTTAATAAAACAGGTCTTACAATTGAAGAAGAGATAGAATTAAGCGCATTTGAATCCATGAAAACTAAAATTTCTACTAAGTATGATGATGCTGAACCTGAAAGAGTAGAATCAAATATTTATTATATTGCCGGAGCGGTTGGTATTGACGCAGCATTTTACGTTAATAATGGCGAAGTAATAATTCAAATACCTCTAATAAATATGTATATGAAACTTGATGATATAATGGATGATATAGATGAAGAAAAATCTTCATTATCCAAAGAACCAATAGAAATTCAATTCGATTTTAATGAAGTAATGAAAAGTTGGTTATCTGTATTTAATGAAGAAAACGTAGTAGTTGGTAATAATACTTATATTATTACTGATGAGGGACAGGTAAAAACAACTGCCTATTCTTTTAAATTAGATAAAGAACAATTAAAAACCCTTAAAGAAACACTATTAGAAAAAATTGATTTGAAGATACTTGATCAATTAGCAATGGATTATTTTAAAGAGTTTCAATTTAGTCAAGAGAAAGAAGAATTTAAGATTAATATTGAAAAATTATTAGATGGATTTACATTAACATATCTTGAAGGTGAAGCTTTTGTTGACTATGATAATAGATTAATACGCCAAAGTTTTATACTATATGCTAAGGGAAATAATCCGATTCCAGGAAACTTAAAAGAATTTCAAATAGAATTAACTATGACATATACGAATCTAGGAGAAAATCAAGAATTTGATTTCCCAAAACTGACAGAGGATAATGTATTAGATAAAGAAGAATTAAATAGCATATTAGACACATTCAAATAATTATTTTTTTCATACTGATAACAATAATTTGATTTTTAGGAGGATTTATATGAGATTACTAACAGTTAAAGGTTTAGATAAAAAGTTTAAAACAGTACATGCAGTAAAGGGTATAGATTTTCACATTGAGCAAGGTGAAATCTTAGGATTACTTGGTCCAAACGGAGCAGGAAAATCAACAACAATTTCAATGATATCAACACTATTAAAACCAGATGGTGGAGATATTATATATAATAATGAATCGATTATTAAAAATCCAAAGGCTATTCAAGAAAATTTAGGTTATGTGCCACAAGAAATAGCTTTATATCCGATGTTATCAGGCCGAGAAAATCTAATGTTTTGGGGTAGGGCTTATGGGTTAAAAGGGTCAACGCTTAAAAAGGCAGTATCTGAAGTGTCAGAGATTATTGGTATTGATGATAGACTTAAAGATAAGGTAAAAACTTATTCAGGAGGTATGCAGAGAAGACTAAATATTGGGGTTGCCTTGTTGCATAATCCGGAGTTGATTATTATGGATGAACCAACTGTGGGAATTGATCCACAGTCAAGAAAGCATATATTAGATACTGTATTACATCTTAATAAAGATAAAGGGATGACGGTCATTTATACAAGTCATTATATGGAAGAAGTTGAGTATTTATGTAATAGAATTTGTATTATGGACCAAGGAAAGATTATTGCAGAAGGAACCAAAGATGAATTGGTAAAAGCCAATAATCCAAAAACAAATATCCATATTAAAATCGACAGGGATATGGAATCTGCTATTGTAAAGCTTAAAACTATTGAGTCCGTTGAAACGGTTATTGAAGAAGAAGAATTAATAAAAATTATATCAAAGCAAGATGAGCAATTATTCAAGAATATTATTCAAGTAATTGGAGAATTAGATGTGACTATTTTATCTATGGATATACAAGAACCAGACTTGGAATCTGTTTTTTTATCACTTACAGGTCGCGTACTTAGGGATTAAATATAAGTCAACTATGGTATATAAAGGTCATTTAAAATAGAAAAGGAGACAGTATGAGATTGGGACAATTAATTATAAAAGACATTAAAAACATCGTATATGACGTGAAGTCATTGGCGATTTTAATTGTGATGCCTGTTGTTATTATGTCGATTCTTGGTGTAGCACTAAAGGGCGTATTTGGGAATGAAAGTGGTAGTGGAATCACTTCAATGAATATTGCAGTAGTAAAGCAGTATGATGCAGCAAAGGAAATAGAGAATTTTCAAAGTGAAGCTGAAGGTAATGCGTTAATTAATCAAGGCGATGTTTTAGTAGAAGATATTAATTTAGACCGTATTTTTTTTGAAGAATTTCTTGAAAACAAAGAGATACAAGAAATTATTACTTATACAGTTGTCGATGAGACAAAAGCAAAGGAACTTATAGAAACTGATGAAATAGCAGCGATTGTGTATTTGCCTGAAGGATTTGTTTATGATGGATTGGTGAATTTTACATCACTAGGAAGAAATAAAGTGAAAATTAATATTGTGACACATCAAGATTATGCTTTTTCTAATCAAATTCTTATTAGTATTTTAGAGGGCTTTTCAGAAAAATTAAATATAGAAAAAGCTAGAAACAGTGCGTTTATAGGTGATTTGATTTCAAAAGGAGTTAATGAACATATAGGTGATATAGTAGCAAATTTACCAGAAAATATGATTAATAATACAGAAACAATATTAGAACATAAATCAGCTAACAGACAAAAATCTATCACAAGTTTTCAATATTATGCTACAGCAATGATGAGCATGTTTTTACTATATTCTGCAGCGTTTGGAGGTAAAGCGATTCTATCAGAAAAACATGAGTATACATTGGCAAGGTTAAGTGTTACGGGGATTTCAATTGAAAAAGTTGTTATTAGTAATTTTGTACGAGTAAGTTTAATATGTATACTTCAAAGCAGTTTTATGATTATATATTCAAATGTTGTATTGGGAATTGAATGGGGAAGCTTAATAACTATTATTATCGGAACTCTAATAATGAGTATTACAGTGGGGGCACTTGCTATGTTATTATCAGTAATAACTTTAGCAACAGGTAGTTTTTCCTTCGCTAGTTTTTTTGAATTTGCTATCATTCAATTTATGGCCTTAGTAGGAGGTAGTTTTTTACCTCTTGAGGTATTACCTGAAGCAATTGGTAATCTTAGCTTTTTATCAATAAGTGGCTTAGGAATAAAAATTTATACGAATGCTATGTATGAACTTCCGTTAAGTGCAAATATAGGGACTTATACTTTATTATTATCATATGCGGTAGTACTCGTTTTAATTGCTTTTATTATGATAAAAGTCAATGGAAAGAAGGTGAAAGCATGCTAAATATGATAAGAGTAAGATTTCTTGAGTATAAGCCAATGATACCTGTATTTATTAGCATGACTGTTATGTCATTAATATTAGTGTATACATTTGGGATTGGTTTTAGCCAAGAATATAAACCTTTAGTTGCCATTGTTAATGAAGATAATACTTTTGAAAGTAATAGGATTGTTAATGAATTAATTGCTATGGACGAATTTGAAATAATAGAATATGAATATGAAGATGCAATTAACTTAGTCGAGAGTAGTAAAGTTATTGCTGTAATAAAGATTCCAAAAGATTATAGTGAAAATGTTCATAATGGAACAGGAGTTATTGATTTTATTAAAACAGGGCAAGTAATGGAGCACACAGCATTAGAACTCGCAGTGAAATCAATAACTGAAAGAATTTTTGGAAATAAAGATTATATAGACGGAATTGAAATTGCTTACATAATGTCAAATGTTAATATGGACCGAGAATATTTAGAGAATTCAATTAACGATTATTATAACAATCGACCAATAATGATTATAAAGAGTAAGATTTATGAAAGCGAGGCTAAGAATACTTATGATAGTCTAAAACAATCTTTTATGGGATTTACATTATTTTTCTCTTTATTTACTATGGTTTTTGGAATTGGTAATATAGTTGATAACAAACAAAAGAGAGTATGGCATAGACAAATAGTTTCACCAATTACAGGGGTACAGATTCTAGGGTCAGCGCTAGTTACCGGATTTCTCATAGGGTTTTTACAAATAGGAACTATGATGATGTCAGGTGCTTATATTTTTAATATTGATCTTGGAGAAAGTATGATTTCTTTATTGCTTGTAATAAGTGCATATATTATCTCGGCTATGTGTATGGGATTATTCATATCAGGATTAGTAAAAACAGAGCAACAGCTTTCTGCTATTAGCCCAATGATTATTGTTAGTACATCTATGTTAGGAGGTTGTATGTGGCCTTTAGAAATAGTTGCTAACAGTTTTATTAGAAATTTATCAATAATCACGCCACAAAGATGGGCAATGGAAGGATTGCGCCAAGTTATCATTAATAGAGGTGGATTGTCAAATATAGTAGAACCAATTACATATATGTTAATACTTGCAATTGTGTTTTTCGGTTTATCATTAATACCATATAGAAAAGTCACATGAAGAAGAGTTATATAAAGAAAATAATATAAAGAAGTGACTAAAGTCATCTAGGTAAGTGACTAAAGATACTATAATATATGAGTAAAAAGTATTATAATAATAATTGTATGAAACAGGTGAGAGCGAGTAATCATAGAGATTACAAGTGTTATGTAAAGGTACAATATAAAAAGAGAGTTATTTAGAGACGAGAAGCGATTCAGGGGAATCGCTTCTTGCATTATCCGGATTTATTGGATATTATTAAGAGAAGATAGGCTAGGAAAAGTCAAAAATCAAAAGAATAGAAAAATAAAGATATAAAAATATGGTTAGGATATAGAAATATTAGGATACAGAAATGAGAGGAATATCATGATAAGAGTAATGGTGGTTGATGATCAAATGTTGCTAAAACAAACATTATTGTTTATGTTGGGGCAAGATGAAGAAATAATAGCTGTCGATGGTGGAAAAGATGGTTATGAAGCGATAGAAAAAAGTTCTTCTTTAAAGCCAGATGTTATTTTAATGGATTTAAGAATGCCAAAAATGGATGGAGTAGAAGCAACAAAATATATTAAAGAAATGTATCCATCTATTAAAATCATGATTTTGACAACGTTTGAAGATGAACAGAGTGTATTTAAATCTATAGAAAATAATGTGGATGGTTATATTATTAAAGATATTAAACCAGAAGAATTAATAATTGCTGTAAAAGCTGTTTATAATAATTTGTATGTTATACACATGAATACACTACAGATTCTAAAAGAGGAAGTAGTAAGAATTATAAAAGAACGAAAGAATAATAATGATGCAATTGATCAATATGATCTGTCGCCTATGGAGATTAAGATCATTCGACAAATGGTAAATGGTAAAAACAACAAGGAAATTGCAACAATGTTAAGCTTCACTGAAGGCACAATTAAGAATAAAGTATCTAAACTACTTAGCAAATTAGGTCTTAAAGATCGAACTCAAATTGTAATTTTTGCAATAAAGCACAACTTAACTTGTTAAGATAGCTAATATATATTATAATTGTTCTGATAGACATAATTGGGGGAACTAAAATGACAAAAAGTATAGAACAATTTTTAATAAAAATACAATCAGTTATTGGTTCAAAAGTAATAATGGATGAAAACAATAAAATTGAAGAGATTCACATAATATCTGATTTGCGTCGAAATCCTAAACAAATACTTAGAGATGTCGAAGCTGTTTTAATGTCTGAATTTGATCAATCGGTAGATTATAAGAAAATTTCAATTGCTCAAGTTAAGGGAGATTTAGTAAAAACTGAACGAGATCCTCGAATAAAACTCAAGTCAATTGAATATGGTAACTGTGGAACATCTATTGATATAACGATAACACTAGAAAAATTTTCCGAGAATTATTCTAGTAAAATTAGTGGTATCAAAACCACATCAAATGTTATGCGATTAGCTGGAATGGCAACACTTCAAGCTATCGAAAATTATTTAGGAATTCACGAAGTTTTTGTTTTTGAAGACAGTAAAGAAGTTGACCTTAGTACTGTAAAAATCATTGCGGTTAATATTACATCAATTTATCACAATAGAGAAGAAACCTATATTGGTACCGCAAAAGTTGGAACAGATATTAATGAGGCTGTTACTAGAGCGACGCTTGATGCGGTTAATAGACATATTCTTCAAATGGAAATAATTTAATACCTTAAACAATGTAACACCTTAAAATGAAATAATAGCCGGCAACTTTAATATTATTCAATTAACAATTAGATGAGCGAAGCGAAAATAGCCTGTTAATTTAGCGGATTTAACAGAGATCGATTTAGGAGGCTATTTCAATGAAAAAATTAGTTAATATATTATTAGGATTAGTAACTATGTTATTGGCTTCAGGCGCTGTATGGACAGCAACTGATAGAATCACTCTGTAATTACTTAGCCGGCTATCATTAAGAATATTTAGAAGGGAAAGTGTGATGAACAAAAGACTTAAACAGAATATTTATATTTTTATAATCATGATTTTAGCACTTTCCCTATTTATTATAACGTTTAATACAGATGCAGATTTATACAGTATGATATTTTCATTGGATATTGATAATCCAATTAATATTTATAGTGTTTTATTTTGGACTTTATTAGCAATTATTGCAGAAACATTTTTAATAATTAGTCCATCATCTGGAGTTGCAACTTCTGTTGCACCTGCAATTTATATCTATATTATGATAGTTTCTAACCCATTTATTGTAATGATTGTTGCATTGATTGGTTCGATATTAAGATTTCCCGAATATGATGGTGAAAGAAAACATATATTTAATACCAAAAAGAGCACCACTTTTTTTAATGCGGCTAATCTTACTTTGACATTTGGGATTTGTGCATGGATTGTTAATTTAAGAAATTCTTTTGGAGATAATAATTATATTGTAATTGGGCTACTTAGTGTAATTGGATTATTAGTTGCAGAGTTTGTAAATTTTATATTGGTTTCAATATTAATTCGGATTACTCAAGGAGTACAAGCAATACATATTTTCAGATCTATGATAAAGACATTTCCAAGTACTATTGCAATAGGAATGCTCGGAATATTCTTAGTTTTTGTTCATAATGAATATGAAATGATAATTATTTTAATTTTCTTTATTCCCCTTCTTCTTGCTAGATATTCATTTAAATTATATTTCGAATCTCAACGCATGGCACTTGATACAATTCATGCTTTAAATGAGGCGCTTCATGCAAAGGATGCATATACAGGTGGACATACAGGGAGAGTTGAACAATACTCAGTTAATCTAGCAAAAGCATACGGTCTATCATATTCAGATGTTGAGATTATTAGAACAGCGGCTTTATTACATGATATTGGCAAGATTGGAATTCCAGATGAAATTCTTAATAAACCAGGACGCTTAACTCGAAGTGAATTTGAATTAATACAAGAACATTCAACTATTGGTGCGAAGATATTAGGTAATGTTAATTCTTTAAAGAAAGTTTCGAATATAATTGTACAACATCATGAGAGATATGATGGTTCAGGATATCCTAATGGTTTAAAGGAAAATGAAATTTCTATAGAAGCGGCAATATTAATGATATCTGACAGTTATGATGCAATGACAACGGATAGACCTTATCGAAACGCCTTAACTAAAACGAAAGCTATTAGTGAATTAGAAAAGTGTAGCGGCACTCAATTTAATCCGGTTTTAGCTAGAGTTTTTATTGATGGAGTATTGAGCAAAGAAGAGTCACATAATGAAAAGTTAAATAAAGAAGAGTTTAGTGATAAAAATATTCTAATTAAAACTAAAGAGATAGTTGAAGCGAATTCTGATTTGCCACAAGATATTATGAAAGTAGGTACGAAGATATAATGCTTGTTTCAAGTGTGATTTTAGCTATTATTATTGGTTATTTAAGAAAAGGTCGATTATCAAATTTTGAAAACATCAAATTCAAGCTCTGGTATTTGATATCAGTAGCTTTTTTAATACAATTTATTGGAATAAACTTACAAATTTTTAACGATATGACTTATTACGTGTTACATATTTTGAGTTATGTTATAATTATATTTGTAACTTGTATTAATCATCATTTGTTTTCGGTATGGTTTCTTGGGATAGGTAATTTGATGAATTTTGTTGTTATTGCATTTAATGAAGGCAAAATGCCAGTTAAAATAACAACAAAAATCATGGAAATCACAGGAGAAAACCCTTACTTTGATAGAGGACATATGATGATGAACGAACTTACAAGATTTAAAATTTTCGGAGATTTATTTGTATTAGATGTGCCTGTTATACCGGTTAGCGTTTTTAGCGGTGGAGATGTACTATTAGTAATTGGGGCATTTTTATTGATTCAACAGGGTATGACGGCAGAAAAACATGGGAACTAAATCAATAGATGTGATAGAAAATTAAGAGTGAGGATACTAGATGAAATCATACATTAAACCAGTTTTGATCGGCTTGTTAGGGATTGTTATTGTTATAGTAGTTGTTATTACTGTGCTAAATATGTATAATAAATATTTGGGTTCAATTGAAGTTGTGGTAGAAGAAGAACCAGTGTTTATAGAAACTCAAGTTGAATTTGAATCAATATATAAAACAGCAGATAACGATAACCTTGTTACGCTCTATGATGGTAAGGTTATTGAAGAATATAATTCAGTAAGATTTATTGGAGGGTACTTGTATTTTCCAATTGATCTAGTAATAGGTTATTTGAATGATCAGTTTTTCTATGATGCAGCAGAAGGTACGATTACATATACCACCAATGAAGATATAATTAGAATGAAGACAGATGAACTAACATATACGGTTAATGATGAGCCGTTAAAATTGGATATTGGAATGACAATATTTGATGATATTGCATATCTACCCTTGTCCTTAGTACAGAAATTTTCTCATCATAACTTCTCTTTTAGTGAAGAGTATCATGTTCTTCAAATTGTTGATTGGTATACTAGTGTGGTTACTGGAGAAGTATATTATGATGAAGGTGATGTTTATATAAGAAATATTGCAGATGATTTGAGTCCGTATATTCATAAAGCATATATAGGCATGGAAGTGATGATTGTAGGCGAAGAAGAAGAATATTACAAAGTGATAACTAAAGAAGGATTTATTGGATATATACGCAAGGAGTTTGTCAGAAGCGTAACAACTAATAATTCTGATATTGAACCAGTACAGTCTTATAAGCAATTCCCTTCCACAGATTTTGATGGAAAGTTAACCATGGTTTGGAATTATATAAATAGTCACAATACAAATCTAAGAATTCAAAGTTACATGGAAAATACTAAAGATGTAGATGTAATATCCCCAACATGGTTTATCCTTGAAGGAACAGATGGAGATGTTAAATCTTTTGCAGATTTGAATTACGTAAGATGGGCTCACGATAATGGTTATCAAGTGTGGGCTCTTTTACATAATTTAGATAGTGGTTATACTAGGGCAATGACCCACGAAGTTATTAGTTCGACTGAAAAAAGAGCTGAAGTTATTAGACAAGTAATGGCATATGCTTCAATATATGAACTAGATGGGATAAACATTGATCTTGAAGCAATTCCAGAAGCTGACGGAGAATATTACGTTCAGTTTTGTAAAGAAATGGCAGTATATGCCAAACAACAAGGACTGACTGTTTCAGCGGATTTTCCTGTTGTAAAATCATGGACAAGACATTATGGACAAGAAGAATTATCAGAGTATTTAGATTATATTATCGTAATGGGATACGATGAACATTGGGGGAGCTCACCTATATCCGGTTCAGTAGCATCAAAAACATGGACTGATGAGGGTATTTATTATACTATGAAGGAAGTTCCTAAAGAGAAAGTTGTAATTGGTATTCCGTTTTATACTAGACTTTGGATGGAAGAGGAAATTGATGGTGAAATAAAAGTTTCATCTAAAGCTATGGGAATGGATTATGCCAAAAATTACATGGATGAAAAAGATGTTGAATGGGAATGGATTGATGATATTGGGCAGCATTATGCAGAATACACAGAAGATGAAATAAGATATAGAATGTGGTTAGAAGATGTAGACTCTGTAGAAATGCGTATGAAAATAGTAGCTGACTATGATATTGGTGGGATAGCTGGTTGGAGAATTGGTTTTGAAAATGATGGTGTTTGGGATGTTATTTCCGAATATTTGAAACCAAAAGATTTATAATAAATAACATAGAAACAAATAACATAGAAACAAATAA
>JAOZKH010000005.1:27621-52584 GCA_029935405.1 Vallitaleaceae bacterium
AAATAACATAGAAACAAATAACATAGAAACAAATAATATAGAAACAAACATGGAGATTATATGGAAACAATTATAGTAAAATCCAACGAACAAGGACAATTAAATAAAGCGGATTTAGTTCAGGCAGGTAGTATAATCAGAAATGGTGGGCTAGTTGCTTTTCCTACAGAAACTGTATACGGTATTGGTGCAAATGCTATTGATGAAGCTGCAATTGTCAAAATATATGAAGCAAAAGGAAGACCAAGTGATAATCCTTTGATTATGCATATTAGTGATATTAATTGCTTGAAGGATTATGCACTTAATATAAGCGTAAAAGCGCAAAAATTAATTAACGTTTTTTGGCCAGGTCCATTAACTATGGTATTTAGTAAAACAGATAAAGTTCCTAGTAGAATTACTGGAGGATTAAAAACTGTTGCTATTCGTATGCCTAGGCATCAAATTGCTAGGAGTATCATACATGAAGCAAGAGTTCCTATTGCAGCGCCAAGCGCAAATATATCAGGAAAACCAAGTCCTACTAGAGGATACCATGTAATAGCAGATTTATTCGGTAAAGTAGATATGATTATTGATGGTGGTAAAACAGAATTGGGTTTAGAATCTACAGTTCTTGATGTTACTAGAGAGGTGCCTTGTATTTTGAGACCGGGAAGTATTACACATACTATGCTTGAAGAAGTTGTTGGTAAAGTAAGTTATGATTCACATATCAAGGACGAAAGACACCCTCCAAAGTCACCAGGAATGAAATACAAACATTATGCACCAAAGGGACAACTAAAAATCATTTCAAGTGATATTGAAGCTAATGTTATTAAATATATTAATATTGAAGGTAAAAAATTAATGGATATGGGATATAAAGTTGGTGCAGTGGTACCAAAACATGCAGCTAATGATATTAATATTAAGTATGTGGAAAGTATCGGTTCAATCAATAATCATACAGAAATAGGAAGTAACTTGTTCAAGATACTAAGGAAAATGGATGATATGAATATTGATTACATTTTTTCTTTTGAATTTAAGGGAGAAGATGTTTCTATTGCTATAATGAATCGTTTGAATAAAGCTGCAGGTTATAATATAGTTAACGTTTAATTAATGGTTAAGGTGTCAAAACTACATATAGCGGTAGAATTAGAGAAACTTAGTTATGACACCTTAACCGTAAGTGGGGACAAAAATGAAAAAATATAGTCAAATTATATTTGTGTGCACAGGGAATACGTGTCGAAGTCCTATGGCGGAAGCATTACTTAAGGAATATATAGGTGAAAAACATTTTAATATTATTTCGAGAGGGTTAACGGTATTTGATTCTTCCTCTGCAAATGAATTTGCTCTTCGTGCACTTAAGAAAAAGGATATAAATATGGAAAGTCATAGAGCTAAGCTCTTTGATATGGCTGAATGTGGTAGTAAGACACTTGTGCTGACAATGACAAGTAGTCATAAAAATATATTGACTCAACATGGTTATAAAGGTGACTTGTATAGCATAAAAGAATTTATGGGCATAGAAGGGGAGGTTAAGGACCCTTATGGCGGGGACATGGCAACTTATCGTAAGTGTGCTGATGAATTAGAAAGATTAATCATTCAACTAGGAGGAAAAATTTTATGATTGGTATAGGTAGTGATCACGGTGGTTTTGAATTGAAACAAGAAATACTAGCTCTTTTGAAAGAAAATGGGTTTGAATACAAGGATTTTGGATGTTATGATGAGAGTTCGATTGATTATCCAGATGTTGCAAAGCCTGTTGCAAAAGCTGTATTAGATGGTACAATAGGAAAAGGAATACTAATTTGTGGTACAGGTATAGGTATTTCAATTACTGCAAATAAGTTTAAAGGGATAAGATGTGCACTATGTAGTGATCATTTTAGTGCTGTTGCAACTAGGGAGCATAACGATGCAAATATTTTGGCTTTAGGTGGAAGAAATATAGGTCCGGAAGTAGCTAAAGATATAGTAATGGCGTTTTTAACAACCGAATTTTCAAATGACGAACGTCATAAAAGAAGAATTAACAAAATAGAAAACTAGACAAAGAGGAGGTAGTTATGTCAAAAGTAATTGTTTTGGATCATCCTTTGATTCAACATAAAATAGGTATTTTACGTCGCAAGGAAACCGGTTCTAAGGAATTTCGCGAATTAGCTTCAGAGATTTCCATGTTAATGTGTTACGAGGCAACTAGAAGTTTGCCTCTTAAAGAGGTTGAAGTAGAAACACCTGTTGCAAAAACAACAGTTAAACAAATTTCAGGAAGAACTTTAGGAATAGTACCTATACTTAGAGCGGGTCTTGGTATGGTTGATGGAATGCTTAATCTTGTTCCTACTGCTAAAGTTGGCCATGTTGGATTGTATAGAGATCCAGAAACTCTTGAACCTGTTGAGTATTACTGTAAATTACCTTATGATGCACCTAAAAGGGAAATGTTTGTACTTGATCCAATGTTAGCTACAGGCGGTTCAGCTGCAGCTGCAATTAAATTTATCAAAGAAAAAGGTGTTACTAAAATTTACTTTATGTGTTTAGTTGCTGCACCAGAGGGTGTTGCACGTTTACAATCAGAACATCCGGATGTTGATATTTTTATTGCTGCACTTGACGAAAAACTTAATGACCATGGATATATCGTGCCTGGATTAGGAGATATGGGAGACCGCTTATACGGAACCAAGTAGGAGATGAATCACATGGAATTTTTTATCGAAAATAAGGAATACTATATATATATAGGTGTGTTTTTATTAGCATTTTTACTGGCAAATCTAGCAACACCTATTGCAAAACGAATTGCATTTAAAATCGGTGCAGTTGCTGAACCAAACGAGAGAACAATACATAAACAAGCAATGCCTGTTGGTGGCGGAATGGCAATTTATTTCGGTTTCACATTGACAGTGCTAATATTTGTTCCAGTTATTGGCACTAAAGAAATAGGCCAATTTATTGGATTGATAATCGGCGCTACCGTAATAACGATAATAGGTTTACTAGATGATATATATGATGTATCACCAAAAATTCGTATATTATTTCAAGTGCTATCAGCTTTGATTGTTATTTATTCTGGTACAGCAATTACATTTATTTCTGTACCGTTTATTGAAAGTGGTAGAATTGAATTTGGTATTTTTAGTAATATCATAACATTGCTGTGGATTGTAGGTATCACAAATGCAGTTAATTTTCTAGATGGATTAGATGGCTTGGCAGCTGGAATTGCTTCAATTGCTGCAATAGCGTTAATGACTATTGCAATATTGTTTGGTGATCCTATGGTCGCTGGAATTGCTATTGTTCTTACAGCATCACTTGCTGGATCTTGCTTAGGATTTTTGCCACATAACTTTAACCCTGCAACTATTTTTATGGGAGACACTGGCTCAACATTTTTAGGCTTTACACTTGCAGTTGTATCGATACAAACTATGTTAAAAACGTATACAGCACTGACACTGATTGTTGCAGTTATTGTTTTAGCATTGCCAATATTTGATACTGTTTTTGCTGTGATACGTCGTACTCTTAACAAAAAACCAATACATGTAGCTGATCGAGGTCACTTACATCATCGATTAGTTGATAGAGGTTTAAGTCATAAAAAAGCTGTATTGACCTTATATTTTGTTAGTGGTTCTTTTGGAATTGCTGGAATACTAGTTGTTATGCAAGACTTTACGTTAGCTATGTTAATAGTAGGTTTTATTCTAATCGTATGGTTAGGTGATCTAGGATTAACTAAATATCGTAAAAATAAATTGTCAGAGTAAAAATTATTTGATAAAAACTACAGTGATTGGAGGATATATGAAAGTATTAAGTATATTTGGAACAAGACCTGAAGCAATAAAAATGGGACCAGTAATTAAAGCTATTGAAGAGACGAAAGGCCTTGAAAGCATTGTGTGTGTAACAGCGCAGCACAGAGAAATGCTTGATCAAGTATTAGAAGTATTTAATATTATACCTGATTATGATTTAAATATTATGAAAGCTAAGCAAAGCCTTGGTGAAATCACTAGAAGAGCACTTAAGGGGCTTGAAGAAATTATGATAGAAGTAAAACCTGATATAGTTTTAGTTCATGGTGATACAACAACAACTTTTGTAGGGTCATTGGCAGCGCTTTATCATAAAATAACTATTGGACACGTTGAAGCTGGTCTTCGTACCTTTAATAAATATGAACCCTTTCCTGAGGAAATGAATCGTAAACTAACAGGTGTAATGGCTGATCTGCATTTTGCACCAACTGAAACAGCTAGACAACATTTATTAGCAGAAGGTGTTTCAGATGACATGATATTCGTTACAGGAAACACAGCAATAGATGTTCTTAGTACAACCATATCAGATGGATATGAATTCACACTTGAGGAGCTTAAGAATATAGATTTTAAAACAAAAAAAGTTATTGTAATGACTGCCCATAGAAGAGAAAACTTAGGTAAGCCTTTAGAAAACATATGTAGGGCAGTTCTTGATATTGTCAAAGCAAATGATGATGTGGAAGTAGTTTATGCGGTACATCTAAATCCTGCGGTTCAAGAAGTTGCAAATAAAATTTTAGGTAATCATGATAGAATTCACCTAGTTGAGCCATTAGGATTACTTGATATGCATAATCTGCTAAATCGATCCTATCTTGTAATGACAGATTCAGGCGGATTACAGGAAGAAGTGCCTTCTATGGGAAAACCAGTTTTAGTGCTTAGAAATGTAACTGAAAGACCTGAAGGGGTTGAAGCAGGAACTCTTAAGTTAGTAGGAACAGATTATAAAGTTATAACTGAAACTGCCAATGAACTGTTAAATGATAAAAAAGCATATTTGAAAATGGCTCAGGCCTCAAATCCATACGGTGATGGTAAAGCTTCGGCGCGTATAGCTAAGCATATTAGTTAATTATATGATGTTATGGTCAGGAATTTTTTTTGATACCAGTAGCAGTAACAAAAGTGAATAAAAAATAAATATCAATATATATAGACAAGTAAAAATCTTATATGTATAATATAGTATAGAGAGGTAAATTGGTAAGCTATATGGAATTTAAAACAATTCGATATTTATCATTAGTTACTCAAGTTGGTATCGTTATGGCTGTTCCTATATTTGGAATGGTGTTTTTGGGTAATTGGTTAGATAAATTAGTTGGAGCACACGGAATTATTTTGATTCTATGTATTTTGGCTGGAGTGTATATGTCCTTTCGTAATCTTTATAATATTGCTATGAAGAGTATAGACAATGGGAAGAAGGATTCAAGGCGATGAGAGGGCAAAAACCAATAATTTATTTACTGATACGTAATGCGGTAATAATACTTTTGATTGCTTTAGTGATAGGCCTTTTTATTATTGAGAATAAGTTGGCTTATGTTTTTGGCATTGGACTAGGTGGAGTTGTTACAATCGGCAAAATATTCCTTATGGAAAACACCTTTAACAAGGCAGTATTAAGAGAAGCACATCAAGCATCTAATTTAGTTAAAGCGCATTATTTTTTAAGATATACAATCACCTTTATGGTGTTGTTTATAGGTGTTAGTACACCGAGTATTAATATAGTTGGTCTGGTTATCGGACTTTTTGTTATGAAACCTGCTGCTTATATTCAAGGAATGCTAGAGCCACCAGTTCCAAAAGACGGATCTGTAGAGTTTCTTGAATGGGAAGAAGAGGATGAAGATGAAAAATCTGACTTCTGGTAAAACACGGTGTTTGACATAGAAGCATATTGCTATTTATGCATGAAAAGGAGTTGATAGAAAGTGGATATAGGTATTCATGTGGCCAAAGTCATAAACGTTGGCGGCGTTGAAATCTGGATTACAGAGACAATGATCAATACTTGGATTATATGTGGTGTATTGATATTGTTCGCTTTTATTATTAATCGATCTATTAAAAATCCTAAAAGAGTGCCCACAGGTATTCAAAACGTAGTGGAACTTATCGTTGGTTCATTAGATTCTTTTGTTGAATCAACAATGGGTAAATACGCTAAGAGATTTTCTACATTTTACGGTGGAATGTTTTTATTTTTGATAGTAAGTAATCTTTCTGGATTATTTATTGGGCCGGGAACACGATTTTATGGTATGTCAGACGGTACGTGGTTTGGTTTTATGCGACCGCCAACGGCTGATATTGCAACAACCTTTGCATTAGCTCTAATAACCTTTTTTATGACACAAGGTTTTGGAATTTATGCAAAAGGGCTTAAAGGCTGGGGTAAAGGATTAACTGAACCTATGTGGCCGTTAACACCTCTTAATGTCATTGGAGAACTTGCAAATCCAATTTCACTTAGTTTCCGTTTATTTGGTAATATTTTAGGTGGTACAATTATCATGGGACTATACTATAATCTCCCTTGGTATTTGATGTTGGGTATTCCAAGTGCGCTACATGCGTATTTTGATCTTTTTGCAGGAGTTTTACAAGCGTTTATTTTTGTAATGTTAAGTATGACCTTTGTATCAAGTGCTATGGATGAATAATAATACTTAATGTTATATTCTATTTAGTAAACGGATAAATGATGAAAAGTGAGGTGAAACACAGTAATGGAAATATATGAATTATTATTTGGTTGGATGGAAAAAACTGATCCAAAAGCTATTATTTTGGCTTTTTCAGCTATCGCAGCCGGACTTGCTATGACAGCTGGAATAGGTCCTGGAATAGGTCAAGGTTTTGCGGCAGGAAAAGCAGCAGAAGCTGTAGGAAACAATCCTAAGCATGGACAAAAACCAGCTACACTGACTATGTTAATTGGAGCAGCTGTTGCTGAGACATCAGGAATATTTGCTTTGGTGGTTGCCATTATTATGTTGTTTGCCAACCCTCTTGTAGGCAGACTTGGAACTTTAATTGGAGGTTCTTCTGAAGTTGGTACAGCATTAATTCTTGCATCTTGTGGACTTGGTGCTGGATTTGCAATGATAGCGGGTATTGGACCAGGAATTGGACAAGGTTACGCAGCCGGTAAGGCAGCAGAGGCAGTGGGTAAAAGACCAAAGTTACAAAGTTCTGTTGTAAGAACAATGTTACTTGGTCAGGCGGTTGCCCAAACAACAGGTATATACGCATTAATTATTGCGTTATTGTTGTTATTTGTAAATTTATTCGCTTAGGTAAAATTATTGTAAATAAATTTATTTGCTTATACAAAATTGTAGTTTGAACATAATTTAGGGTTGAAAACCCTAATAATTATTAAATCTAAGGAGGAAACTTAAATGATCGATGGAAGAGCGTTAATATTAGCATGTTCAGCAATTGGTGCCGGACTTGCAATGATTGCAGGTATTGGACCTGGTATTGGACAAGGATTTGCAGCAGGAAAAGGTGCAGAAGCGGTTGGTCGTCAACCTGGAGCACAATCAGATGTAGTAAGAACAATGTTACTTGGTGCAGCTGTTGCTGAAACAACAGGTATATATGGTTTGATTATTGCAATTATCTTGTTATTTGCTAATCCGCTTATTAGTAATTACGATAGTTTCGCTAAATAATAAGTTGGTTCTTAGTGATCTATACTTGATTTTAAGTGAAAGGAGGCAAATGGCTTGACGAATTTATTAGTAACAATGGGTTCATTAACTAATATGTTTACATTACTTAATGTTGACCCAGAGTTAGCAGAAAAAACTCGTATTTTGGGATTTGATTTACAGACACTAATCCAAATTGCATGGCAGGCATTGGCAATACTATTATTATTTTATTTCTTAGGTAAGCTATTATTTAAACCTGTTCGTGAAATTTTGACAAAACGAAGTACTGAGATTGAATCCACATTAGATAAAATTGAAGCTGATAACAAAGCAGCACAGCAGCTTATAGCTGAATATGATAATAAGTTAAAAAACATTAAGGCTGAAGCTAATAAGATTCTGGCTCATGCTCATACTAGAGCCGTAGCACGTGAAGATGAAATTGTCAAAGAAGCTCATGAAGAAGCCGGCAAGATAATGCAACGTGCCCACCTGGAAATTGAGAGAGAAAAAGAGCAGATGAAAGATGAAATCCGTAAGGAAATCATTGAAGTTGCTACATTGATGGCAGGGAAATTTGTTGAAGCATCTCTTTCAGAAGAACAGCAACAAGTTCTTGTTACTGAAACAATTAACGAAATGGGTGATGATACATGGTTGAATTAATTGGAAAACGATATGGACAGGCTCTTTTTGAACTTGCCATTGAATCAGGAGATTTAAAAACTCGTGAACAAGAAATTCAATTAATGGTTGATGCATTTTCTTCTGAAGAAGAATTTCTAGACATCCTTAATCTTCCAAAATTATCTGGAAAAGATAAAATTGAAATGTTAAAGACTGTTTTTGAGGGAAATGTACATGATGACTTTATTGGATTTTTGGTTCTAGCAGTAGAAAAAAATCGACAGGAATATATTGTTGATATTTTAAACTATACACTAACAAAAATAGAAGAATATAATGGTTTTGTTACAGCACATATTGAAAGTGCAATTCCTCTTAAAGAAAATGAAAAAAAACTTATTGTTAGTAGGTTAGAAGCTCAAACTGGCAAGAAAATAACATTAAAAGCTACTGTGGATAATAGTTTAATCGGTGGATTGATTATTAGAATCAACGATCGTATTGTTGACAACTCAATTAGAAGAAACTTACACAGAATGGCTATTGATGTATATGAAGCCAAGGTATGATGTAATATGAAAGACTTAATCAAATTTGATTAAGACATATCTAAAACTCGAAGAAAGGCGGTAAGACTTCAGTATGAATTTAAGACCAGAAGAAATCAGTTCAGTTATTAAAGAACAGATTAAACGTTACAAAACTGAGCTTGAAGTAGCTGACGTTGGAACAGTTATTCAAGTGGCTGATGGAATCGCCCGTGTCCATGGACTAGAAAACGCAATGTCTGGTGAACTATTAGAGTTCCCTGGAGACGTTTATGGTATGGTACTTAACCTAGAAGAAGATAATGTAGGTGTAGTACTTATGGGTGATGACAAGAATATTTCAGAAGGTGACATCGTTAAAGCTACAGGACGTGTAACAGAGGTTCCTGTTGGTGATGCACTTAAAGGGCGTGTTGTAAACGCTATCGGTCAACCAATTGATGGTAAAGGACCAATTAATACAGATAAATATAGACCAACTGAGAGAGTTGCCTCAGGTGTGCTTTCAAGAAAATCAGTTGATACACCAGTTCAAACAGGCATTAAGTCTATTGACTCAATGATTCCTATTGGACGTGGACAAAGAGAGCTAATTATTGGAGATAGACAAACAGGTAAAACGGCAATTGCTCTTGATACAATTATTAATCAAAAAGACTCAGGTGTGTTATGTATATATGTTGCTATAGGACAAAAAGCTTCTACAGTTGCAAATATAGTACAAACACTTGAAGCTAACGGTGCAATGGATTTTACAACAATTGTTGCAGCAACAGCAAGTGAACTTGCACCACTTCAATTTCTTGCACCATTTGCAGGTTGTGCTATTGGTGAAGAATGGATGGAAGAGGGTAAAGATGTACTAATTATTTATGATGATTTATCTAAACATGCAGTTGCTTACCGTGCATTATCATTACTTCTTCGTAGACCACCGGGACGTGAAGCATATCCTGGAGATGTATTCTACCTGCATTCAAGATTACTTGAACGTGCAGCAAGACTTAATGATAGCTTAGGTGGTGGTTCACTTACAGCTCTCCCTATAATTGAAACACAAGCAGGTGATATTTCAGCATATATCCCTACAAACGTAATCTCAATTACAGACGGGCAAATATTCCTTGAGACTGAGTTGTTTAATTCAGGTATGAGACCTGCAATTAATGCTGGACTTAGTGTATCAAGGGTTGGTGGAGCCGCTCAGATAAAAACAATGAAGAAAGTTGCAGGTCCTATTCGTGTTGAATTAGCACAATATCGTGAGTTAGCATCTTTTGCACAGTTTGGATCTGACCTTGACAAAGATACAAAAGATCGTTTATCTCAAGGTGAACGTATTATGGAAGTTCTAAAGCAACCACAATATGCACCGATGAGTGTATCAAATCAGATTTTAATATTATACGCAGTAACAAGAAAATATCTAATGGAATTCGAAGTGGATCAAGTGAAGCTATACGAAAAGAAATTTATTGAATTTGCAGACGCTAAATATCCAGAACTTCATGAAGAAGTAATTGATAAAGGTGGTTTGACAGATGAACTTGATGCTAAACTTGCTAAAGTATGTGAAGAATTCCGTGATGAGTTTAAGAGAATCTTAGAAGAGGAATGATAATATGGCTTCTATTAGAGAAATAAAACGCCGTAAAATCAGTATTACAAGTACTCAGCAAATTACAAAGGCTATGAAGTTAGTTGCAACAGCTAAGCTCCAAAGAGCAAAAGTTGAAGCTGAAGCAACAAGACCTTATTTTCATACGATTCACAAAACGATTTCATCTATTCTATCTCAATGTATTGGTGTAAGTCATCCGTTCCTTGAAGATAGAGAAGGCGAGAAAAATCTGTATGTTATTATAACATCAAACAGAGGTCTTGCCGGTGGTTATAACAGTAACGTAGGTAAATTAGTTGTTAATCACAAAGATATTAAATCAGATGCCAAAATAATTGCTGTAGGTAAAAGAGGTGCAGACTATCTAAAAAAACGTGACATAAAGGTGATTTCAACTCATCATGAAGTATTAGATAAACCTAAATACGCATACGCCCTAACAATCGGTCAAGAAATTCTTGATTTGTATTTAAACAACGAAGTTGACAATGTTTATATTGCTTATACACATTTTCAATCTATGTTGGTTCAAGAGGCAAAGTTGATGAAGGTGATTCCGGTACATAAAGATGAGTTTGATGACAAAACAGATAGTACGTCTGTTATGTCTTTTGAACCGTCGCCAGAGGAAGTTCTTGCCCAAATTTTACCTAAGTATTTAAGTAGTATTATTTATGGTGCACTTAAGGAATCTGTAGCGTCTGAGCATGGTGCTCGTATGACAGCTATGGATGCAGCAACAAATAATGCAAGTGATATGATTGATAAATTATCACTACAATATAACCGTGCTAGACAGTCTGCGATTACTCAGGAAATCACTGAAATCGTTGGTGGCGCGGAAGCATTACAGTAAATATATGAAAATCATCATAGAAAAGGAGTGAATACATAAAATGAAAAATGGGAAAATCACTCAAATTATTGGTGCCGTATTAGATATTAAATTTGATACAGAATCATTACCCGCTTTATATAATGCAGTTAGTATTAAAAGAAAAAATGGTAATGAGTTAATTGTTGAGGTTGCTCAGCACCTCGGTGATGATACAGTTAGATGTATTTCAATGGGACCGACTGAAGGTTTGGTTCGTGGTATGGAAGCAATTAATACTGGAAGTCCGATTTCAGTACCTGTAGGTGAAGCTACACTTGGTCGCATGTTCAATGTAACAGGTGATCCAATTGATGATAAGCCAGCACCAGATGCTGAAAGATGGGCAATACATCGTCAGGCTCCAAAATTTGAAGAACAAGCAACATCAACAGAAATTCTCGAAACAGGTATTAAGGTTATTGATCTTTTATGCCCTTACCAAAAAGGTGGTAAAATCGGTTTATTCGGTGGTGCAGGAGTTGGTAAAACAGTACTTATTCAAGAACTTATTCGTAATATAGCAACAGAGCATGGTGGATTCTCAGTGTTTACCGGTGTTGGTGAGCGTACGAGAGAAGGTAATGACTTGTTTTGGGAAATGACAGAATCAGGCGTTATAGCAAAAACTACTATGGTATTTGGACAAATGAATGAACCGCCAGGAGCAAGAATGAGAGTTGGACTTGCAGGACTTACGATGGCAGAGTATTTTAGAGATGAAGGTGGAAAAGATGTATTATTATTTATTGATAATATTTTCCGTTTTACTCAAGCTGGTTCAGAAGTTTCGGCATTACTTGGTCGTATTCCTAGTGCAGTTGGTTACCAACCTACACTTGCCACTGAGATGGGTATGTTGCAAGAACGTATTACATCTACAAAGAAGGGTTCAATTACTTCGGTACAAGCAGTATATGTACCGGCTGATGACTTGACTGATCCAGCACCAGCAACAACATTTGCCCATCTTGATGCTACAACAGTATTATCAAGAGCAATTGTTGAACAAGGTATCTATCCTGCTGTTGATCCACTAGATTCATCATCAAGAATTCTTGACCCACACATATTAGGTGAAGATCATTATTCAATAGCACGTAGTGTACAAGAAATATTGCAACGTTATAAAGAATTACAAGATATTATCGCTATACTTGGTATGGATGAGTTGTCTGATGAAGACAAAATATTAGTAACAAGAGCGCGTAAAATTCAACGTTTCTTAAGTCAACCATTCTTCGTAGCTGAAACTTTTACAGGTTTAGAGGGCAAATACGTGGCGCTTAGTGAAACAATTCAAGGATTTAGAGAAATTCTGGATGGTAAACATGACGAAATTCCTGAAAGTGCATTTTTAATGGCAGGTAATATTAGTGATGTTTTAACTAGAGTTTAGAAGGTGATTTTATGGCAAAAACTTTTAAGTTTACAATTGTAACACCTGATGGCGAATTTTATAATAAACAAGTTGACAGAGTTACCATAGCAACAGCTGAAGGTGAGATGGGCGTATTATTTGACCATACACCAACTACAGTTGCTTTATCAACAGGCCCTATTGTTATAAGACAAGAGGGTAAAGATCTTAAAGGCGTTATTCATGGTGGTTTTGCAGAAATAGAAGAAGATCAGGTTATCTTACTACCTGATGCAGCAGAGTGGCCTGAGGCAATTGATTTAGAAAGAGCAGAGCGTGCAAAAGAACGTGCGCTTAAGGTTTTAGAATCAAGACATTTAGATGAAATTGATGATGAAACAATTCAAAAAGCCGAAGATTCACATGCAAGAGCAATAACTCGTTTAGATGTAGCAGAATGGGTTGATAAAAATTAAAGCTGAAGCAGAAATCCTTAGGATTTCTGCTTCTTTTTTCTAATAAATGTTTAGTATTTAGCAATTATTGCCGATATTTTATAAGAGTAGGCGAAGTCTGTGCATTTATAAGAAAAATAAGAGGTGCTAAATGAATAATTTGAATTCAAACAAAATTAAAAATGGATTAATAAACAAATTGAAACAAGGGATAAGTATTTTGTTGGCTATAGTTATGGTGCTTTCTTTGTTACAAATAGGTAGTTACATAAACTTTGGAGAAACACAGATTATTGATTGGCGCAAAAACGACACTATGGATATAAACTTAAATATTGTTAGAAATAAAGCTGGAGTTGATGATCTCTTCTTCGAAATGGATTTGCAAGATTCAGGAACATATGTTTTAGAATATTATTTAGAAGAGAATCGTAAAACAACTGTAACATTTAATAATAGTTATGATCAGTTAGATATAAAGTTTAAAGTTCAAGAATATAATACAGTAACTCCTAGTACTCCGTTAGAAATAACACAGAGTTTGATTGATTTGTCGTATCTAGAAATCGATTATGCTCAGCAAGCTCCTGCTTGGAAGTCAGTTAGTAAAACGGTAGATCCAATTACTGAAACGTTAGATTTTGTTATTGAAAGGTCAGCAAGTGCAAGGTATCCAGGAATAGCATTTCAAATGGACAATAAAAAATTTATAATGAAATGGGATTTTCAAAATGATATGTTATATGTACTATTTGATAAATATGAAAACGGACATATTATGCCTGTAAAATTTACCAACCCAGACATAGAATCTCAAACAATAAAAGCTTTAAAAGGACTCGAGGATTTTAATGTTACTCCAACATACTTAACTGAAGATCCAGATAACCCAGGAACTAATATTGAAATTGCACCAGTTACTCATCCTAATGGAAATAATGATAAACCTGGAAACCGACCTGGTTTAAGATATAACTTTTATCAACCTAAAGAATTAAATGATACAACATGGGCATATGAATACAACACAACAGACCTAAGTAGTATTAGAGCGATTTTTGAAGTTGAAGATATCGGCAGTAATGATTATCTTGACTTTAACATGCTATTACACGATGGTGGAGATACAAGAATATATGAAATTCCTAGCGAAAATGGTGATCAGACAAACCCAGCAAATTATGTTGATTATGTTTATGATAATATTACTCATAAATATGAAGTGTTAATTGTTCAAGATAAATCTGATTTAGCCCATCAAGATGAAATAATAGAATGGGAAGATCTTTCTTCAAGTAGGATTTATAATACTTCTATCGGTTTCCAATTTGAAAATCCAATGCCAAATTATGAATTTGCTAATTTTGTTCCTGAAGGAAACTTTGCTTATACATATTTAGAATATCAGCTAAAACGCAGCGATCAACAAGAGGCGTTTTTAGAACTTGTCCCTTATCAACTTGGAACCCAAGATGAAATTGAATATGTAGTTTTATATTCTAAAATTATTGCAGCCGAATTAGATCCAATTAATGACCTTTGGCTAAAGCATTATCAGAGCGATGGTGGTTTGGGGAATATTAATATACCAGTACCATTTAGAGCAAATTCTTATCAAGATGCTTATCAAATCATTGTGAACTTTTCAGGTAATGAACTTAAATCTCAAGTACTTAATTACCGTGCTATTGATGATTTGAATGTACCACCAACAACACCTTCAATAATAGGTATTGAAAATCTGTATGTTGTACCACCTGAAGATGAAATTAATGATAATCCCACTAAGATACAATTTGATTTTGTATGGGAAGCTATAACTAACAGAGCAAGTAGTGAGCTTGATGATATATTTGAGGACTTAGATCCTGCTGAAATTGATGCAGTCTATTATGAAGTTTTAGTCAATGATATACCTGATATTAACGATGATAATCCTTTTCAAGTATTTAGGGTTTATGAAGTGTATCAGGAAGGTGGATTATATAAAGTTAGAGTTCATGCTAATACTAATACTTCAGCAAGTGATATTCCAAGTAATACAACAAACTATGTTCAAGGTTACAATAGTATAGATGAATTATTTAGAATGGAAAAGATAGTAGCTTATGAAAATGATTTGTGGACTAACAGAATTGATACGGTATACGATGAAGATGCAGATACATATTCGATTACTGAACGTACAGATATTAGCCATCCTACAAGCCATCAGACGGATTTTGAGTTTCCTGGAGTTAACTATATTAGAATTCGTGCGATAACAGAAAAAGATGGAGTACTTGGTGTTTCTAATTATTCTGTACCTATTAGTCTATCATTAAGTATGCTTAAGTATGATATTCCTATTGTAGAAGGAATTACTTATGAACCGTTTTTTTCACTTATTGATACTGATCCAATGGGAATTGACCTTAAGTGGCCATCTATTAATATAAGTACTTACGAAAATAATATGTTGTATCCTGTGGATAAAAATGCCACAGGAATTACATACAGTGTATATATATCTGAAGATAAAGTACCGATTCTTGACCTGAATGATAATAATGATGATTATACGCTGGTGCTTTTAGATGGAGCGGGAGATGTTGTTATTGGTGCAGGTGAACTGGCTTTATTACGTGGCGAAGATGATGATGGTAACGGAAATGTTCTGTTTTTTGAGATTGATAAAGCACCGGAAATCACGGCTGATATATCTACAAGGATTGAAGGACTTGATCTTAATAACAATTATTATGCTAGAATTGTTGTTAATGTAGATGTTCATAATAATAATGATGGAACAGATACGGTAAGAAGAGGTGAGCCATCATCGCTTATAAGCATTACAACACCAATAGTACCACCAGAGCCTGGAGAAGATGATATTATCCCGTTAGCACCTGAGAATCTTATTATAGAATTTCTTGATGATAGTCAATTAAGTGCATCATTAGAGTGGATAATTCCCAATGAAGTTACTATAGAAGAGGATAAATTCGGTTTTGAAATTTTAGCAATTGAAGATTTAAGATTACCAGATAGCCTTAGTACAAAAGGTACTAATATTCTAGATATTATAAATGATGAAGCACTAGAAGAAACAGGTACTGAAGCATGGAGAATCTACTATGAAGGTGCTGATATTGTTCTTAAAAAATATAATGAGGAAACAAGCACATGGGATATACAGGACTTTTCATTATTAACTACATCAGATGCTGCTGTAAGAATGATTGATGATAGTAATTCTCCTAATCGTGTTAATTATTATTACGTAAGAACTATAAATGTTAATGGTGGAGCTGCGGTAAAGGCTTCAAGTTGGCAACAGGGTTCATTAACAACGTCTCCTGTAAAAGGACCTATTAATCTACGAATTGATTATGATTCTGAGTTTACCGTTAACGAAAAGTATGAAACGATTGTAAGATTTGATGCACCTGTACCAGATACTGCGATAGTAGATTCAGACTTTGTTATGGAAATATTTATTAAAGGAGATAAAGATTTAGACTATGTTGAAGCAACAAAAGTATTAGTAGATCAAGATGATGATGATACTTATTATTCAAGGTTAATGGGCCAAGAAGATGGGAGTGTAGGATATAAGAGATTTTATTACAAAATAAGTGGACTAGAAGCAGGCAAACAATATATAATAAAAGTACGAGTTGAAGATAGAACTAAAAACGAAGAAATATTACCGGATGGTAGTACAACTTATCCAAAATCACCTTTTTCTAAAAAGGTAACTACACGTACTGAATTTGATCAAAATGATTATGATAAAGAACAAAAGTATAAACAATACATAGATTATTACCTAAAAAAAGCTGAAGAATTAAAGCAAAAGCCGTATTTTATTCTTGGTGAAACAGAGGAAGAAATAAGTGTAAAATATAGACTTAGCTATGTAGATGGATTACTACAACTAAGTAAAAATAATGACTATGAGCTAGTTGGATTTAGTCAAGGAACAAGTACTTATTATCTTCCTTCTGAGATGATTGAGTCAGGTAATGACTTGAATATTACTTATACTGTGCAACCAAATAATCAGCACATAGCATTAAAGCCTTATAGTATTGGTGCTGTTATTACGGATGAAATCAATACAGTTGTAGATGCTATTAATGACTATGATGCAACCCTTGAAGATTATTATATTCAAATCAGATTGATGACTGGTGATTATAGTGGTACTATATATGGTCAACAAGCAAATAGTCAACTTGTTAATATTGAAATGAATGTAATAGGAAGTAAAAATACAGAGGAAAATATTGATTTATTTATGGAAAATGAAATGAATCAAGCTATAAACGGTGGAAAAAATGAGTTGTTACTGCTTCTTGAAGAAGAGCTTGATAGAGGAATTAATGATGTTATACTAGCAGGAATTGTTCAAAAGGTTATTAAGGATGTGGAACAAAACTTTAGTATTTTTGGAGACTTAAAATTTAAATCATATTTAGATAATACAACTTATCCTATTGTTGAACTGAGCAATGAGATAACAATAGGTTTGATTCCAGATAATATTAATGCTAGTAATACGATATACAGTCGTACAACAGGAGATTGGAAAGTAGAATCTGCTGTGTATTATGATAATAGATATCATGTTTATACTAAAGAATTAGGATCTTTTGTAAGTGTTGATTTATTAGCGGGAACAGAACTTGGAAATCTATATAATCAAGAACAGATAAAGATTATTAATAAATATGGATTAACAGATATTTTCACCTCATATGAATTAAAAAACCCAGATGATTTGGTAAATAATATGCAAATGGTTCAAACATATGCAAGATTAATAGGTGCAAATGCTGACAATGATGAAGATAGTTATCTTAAGAGTCATAATATAAATGTACCATATTTAAATGATTTTAATATGAGTAATAGAGAAGTTGCCAACTATCTGTATGTACAGGTTTATACCAATAAACATCAGATTAATCTAAATGCTGTTGTAATAAGAGACTACAATGCTATTGAAGACATTATTGAAGTTAACGCAGCGTATCAAGGTACATTGTTAAAAGGTGTAGGACTCGGAATAATTGAACTTAACAACGGTCAGTTGTTACCAAGTAAACAGATTACAGTTGGTGAAATTTTAGAGATTATAGAAAATATAGAGTAAATAGAATAGATAGAGTAAATAGAAAATGTAGAATAAATATAAAGTATAAAATAATATAGAATAAGTAGGAAAAGGAGATCAAAATGATAAAAATGAGGAAATTAAAACAGGTATTTAGTTTGGTGTTAAGCTTCATATTTTTGATAGGTGTGTTTGTGGTGCCTACTTCTGCAAATACACAAATTCCTGTAGAATCTGTTAGTGTAGATAATGTTTATTATATTATTGGTGAGAATATTGTAACAGGTGAACCTATGATTCGCCCGACAATGACAGTTAGTTGGGAAAACCCTAATGATTGGGCGCCAGCAAATGACCCTGCAGATATACATGAACCTAGCTTTTATGAGGTGGATATCGAAAACGTAACAACAGGTATAGAGGCAGCTGTTAAGGTTAATGGAGGCTCAGACGAATTTGATAATCAACGAATAGATTTACATGAACATACTAGCTTAAGTACAGGGTCTCTATATAAAATACAGGTTAGCCCTTATCACTACCACGATAATGGCGGAATTGTTGATCTTGCCCCTATAAGTGGTATCCCAGAAAAAGCTTATGCAATTACAGACTTGCAAGTTGGGTTTGAAAGTGATGAAGATTCAATAACTGTCATATGGGATAATGTGGGTATTTCTGAATTTCAATATAGAATTATATATGCATTAGGTGATTTTTCTAGTCAGACAAAACAGGATTTAATTGACAACAAAGAAGGAGAAATCTCAGGCATTACAATTGATAGTGATGATGTAATAAGTTTTTATGACCCCATAACAAAACGTAACAAACTTAGTTATACAATAGATGAAAATGTATACCCTGGACAGGTGTATTCAATAATGGTTGAACCTTTAGTTGAATACTACGAGGGACTACCAGTGACAAGAAATCGTAACTACCCATTAATAAGTAATGTATCAACAAATATAAATCTTAGTTATTCGGAAGCTGGAGATCAACTAAGATTGCAATGGGAAATTCCTGCAAGCTTTAAAGTGGGTTCTGATAACGACGAATATGAACTTGTTGAAACTAGATTAGTTCAATATAGAGATGGACAAGGAAGATCCATAGCAATAATGAATGGAATTGCAGGAGCTATTGGTTATTATACGATTATTAAGCCATCTGTAGAAACAGGATATCAATTAGAGTTAGCATATAAGGCTGTTGATGATGAATCAAAACCTACAATAGAACCAATTTCTAATTATCTAATATATTCGCCTACGTTAGTAGAAGTTGTACCTACAAAACCTATAATACCGAATTTTATTTCACAGGGAATATTAGATGATCTTATAGCAGGAAATACAACAGAAGAAGTTAGAGATATTTTGGCAGACAAGTATTTGGTTCCGGGCTCAACATATCTTGGAAATTTAGATGACTTGTTTGAACAAAATATTACATATCATCTTGATCTTGAAGATGATGCAATTAATCTTGCTTGGTCTTCATTTAGAAGAGTTGATATTGATAGAACATCCCCCACATATAATGAATATATTACAGATTTGAATACTTATTATGATGTATGGGTTAGTAATTCTTATGATTCTTTATCTTATGCAACTAAACTATATTCAGATCAAAGGTTTAGTTCTATTGATGAATCTATATTAATTAAAAGTGAAGCAGGGACAATTGTAGGTTTTCATATGAAGTTAGATGGATTTTATGATTATGTAACAGGAGAAATGGAAACGATTAGACCTAATCAAGTTTATTACATAAAAGTTCAAGCAAAAAAAGTGATTGGAAGTAACGAAATCAAGTCAGAACCGACGTTAGCAACAATATATTATACAGATGATGGCTCAACTTATGTACCACCATTAATTACAAAGCCACCACTACGAATTAAGGAAGATGAGTCCACACCGACAGGCTTAACTCTTGCATGGCGAGAATCTTGGTGGGAAGTTATTGATCCTGCAGCTCTAGTTGGAGACCCACTAGGGACTTGGCTTAATGAATTATGGGTACAAGATGATGGAACAATAACTGATACTGAAGTTGAAGGAGCACAGTACTTTCCTGTATATGAAAGTGGGGATGAAGTAACTAGACTTCAAAACCATTTAATTAGTATCGGATCACCTAGAGTATTGCAGTCAAGAGAAATAGACTTAGGAGTAGATCCCTTTGGTGTGTCTAATATTAAATACAAATTTCTTAGAATAGATTATGAAGATGTAAGTAATACAATAAATGAGCGACAAATAATAGATCCAGATTATTCGTTTTTAGAGTACTTTGATGAGTTGGTACAAGGGGACAAGGATAGAACTAATCCTCTTAATTGGCGAAAGATAAATGCTACGACTAATCAGGATAATATAGAAGAAATTTTATTTAGAGAAGATGGTTTACTTCCTAATACTAGTTATCTTTTTATATTATATCCATATCGTGAATTATATGATAATAATGAGTTAAATGCTCATTATCCAACACCAATAATTGTTGCAACTGAACCGGAGACAATTATAATCTATCCAGACCCTACCGTTCCTTCAATGTATGTTACTGACTATACAGATAGAACTATTAGTTTGTCATGGAAATATAATACAGATTTCAACTATGAGATTTTATATTCACTAGATGATGATGTGGAAAATGCAAAATCTTTTGAGGTTATATTGCCGAGTAATATTAATGATCCAGACTATCCTAAAGATGGAGAATACTTTGAAGTAACAATTAAAGATTTGTTTCCAGATACAGGACATTATTTCTTTATAAGAGCGGTGCAGCCAGTAACCAACACCAAGTCATTGTGGAGCAATCCAATATTTGGAGTGACTAGAGATGTCCCTACACCTATGCCACCATTAGGAGTTGGGGTACCATCTGATTTGGAAATGAAAAATCATAATTATGATGCAGCTGTTACACCGGATTCGATTGCAATATCCTGGTTATTAGATGTAGAAGACACTCCAGAACTAAATGAAGAATCAAATGTAAAGATATATTATTCTTATATTTTGGAAGCGGCAAATAATGAAAAATTCATTGGACCGATTTATGTAGTTAGTGCAGAAGATGACTCCATAGTTCCTGATGGAGTAGAAAAACTTGAGAAAAATTTAATTAAAATCAACAATTTGATAAGTAACAGGCATTACTATTTTAGAATGAAAACAAGAGTAACAGTTGTTGGAAATGGTGATGATCAGTTAATAGTAAAAGAATCAGAATATTATTCACCTACAATTAGAATCATTACAGTTGCTTCAGATAATGAATATGATAGTAGTAGCGATCCTGCACTTGAAATATTACCTAGTGATAATTTTGAATTAACTTATAATCCAGAAACCTTTGAACTTATATATCGTTTTAGAGACGCTTCAATAGATTTAGACGGTAATGCAGACAATAATGTTGATCAGAGACTTATTAGTGATCTGATAAAACGTAATCTATATGAATATGTGATTGATATTGCAAACTTTGATAATAAACCTATTACCACAAGAAAAGTACAAATTCCTTTTTCAATTATTGAAGCTTTTGATTCCTATGAAATCAAAACGAAAATTGATGCAGGACATATTATGATTGATATTCCACATGATGCACTTCTTAGTGAAGTGGAAAGACAAAAGAATCAATATGGTGTTGCACCAATGTTAGAAGTTACGATTAAAGATGTAACAAACTTCTATGAACATTCAAGAATGCCGGATAATGCGTTAAAATCAGTTAGCGTTCCTCAAGATATTGACATTAAGGTTAAGAGCTCAAGGATTAATAAAACACTAGTTTATAGTGATGTACCGTTAGAAATAGGTTTGACAACTAATAGTAGACATGAAGTGTATGGTAAAGAACCAACTGTATATGCAAATACATCAAAAGGTTCTTGGGATAAAGTTAGTGGTTCCTATGACAGAGGTGAGGGTGCATATATGATAACAACTAACAACATAGGTAGCTATGGTGTTTATCTAATGGAAGGTAGTAATGAAATCAAATCAACGCTGCCAACTCATTGGTCAGAAAGTTATAAGAGTAAAATTGATGATAAGTATACGGTAGAAGGATTAAGTGGATACAATCCTAATAGTTTTGTTAAAGAAGATGAATATATTAATATTATATATAGTCTAATAGGCAAGAAAACGGAAATTAATACTAGTGAGTATATTAATAATCAAAAACTAGATGCACTGTTTTATTCAGGAGTAAAAAGTGATAAATCAAAAGGCGGTAGTAGCATTAAACGAGAGGAAGCTATTGCGATGATGATGAGTGCAATGGAAATTCGTGATCAACTTACTCTAGTTGCAGATATTAATGTTATTAAAACTGTGAATAGTAATAGTCAAATTTCAAGTGCTTATAAAGAAATGATTGCAAAAGCCGCTACATATGGATTGGTATCAGAGCTTAATAAACTTCGCCCAGAGGATAATATTACTTATGGAGAACTATTTGCCTTATGGGCAAAAGCTGAAGATTTGTAGCAGATTATTATAAAATAAAATGATTGTAAAACAACTAAAACTATCTCAAGGAGAGTTATGAATATTTCATATAAATTCAAGAAATTATATATAATTAAGAATTTGAAGCACAAAAAAATTATAGAACAGCTATCTATTATTATATGTATAGTATTAGTAATGCAGTTATTTGTACTAATTCCAAGTTATGCAGCTGCTAAGGATCATGTTATATATGAAGTTGATTGGAAATCGGATCACGAGGCAGTGGTTACATTAAAATGGAGTGATAAAAATAATAAAACTCCCATTATGATTACTAGTTGGATTGTTAATGAGGATAAAACGGTAACTATAAGATATAATCAAGGTAATTCAATACAAGAAGGTTTTAACAAGAGAATAATAAGTGATAATAATATGAACTGTCCATGTATATTTTTATTATCAGAAAATATCATAGGAAATAGCGAAATTATTTTTCCGGATTTACCAAAGGCTAAAGAGAGTATAACTGCAATTAGTCATTTGTATAACTTAGGCATTATTAATGGCTATCCTAATGGTAGTTTTAATCCTAGTGGAAATGTATCAAGAGCCGAGTTTTCTAAGATGTTATATTTAAGCGGGAAAATGTTAGATGAATTAGACTCCCCAATAGTATTTAGTGATGTGAATAATGTACATTGGGCTAAGAGATATATTTATACATTAGCATCAAAAAAGATTGTTAACGGTAAAGGAAATAATATTTTTGACCCTGAAGGGACGATTACTATAGGTGAAGTATTAACGATTATTAATCGTTCTTTTGAATTATATGGTGATACATCTTCATATCCTTATGGTTTAATAGATCATTGGAGTAATGAATATTTTGTGGATTTAGTTGAAAATAAGATTATTATTTCATCAGATAGATTTTACTATCCTTATACACCAGATAGATTAGCCACTAGAGAAGAATGTGCCATACTGTTATCTAGAATATTAACAACATATAATCAGGTGAAGTAGATGATTTCATTGTTTGTTCATATATTTTTATTGATTTTGACATGTAATTAGTATAAACTGTAGTAAGTGTGGTTTCATCATGGAATTACTGTGATGAAACTACTATTATATTAACGAAAATTTAAGGAGCGAATTATGAAAAAATTATTAGCATTAATGCTTGTAATGGTACTTGTTATGAGTATGCTTGCAGGTTGTGGAAATAGTGACGATGAAAATGGAGCAGAAGATAACGGGGAAGAAACAAGCGACACAGGTTCTGATGAAGCCGGAAGTGACTTTGATGACAAAGTTGTATTTACAGTTAATGATACTAAGATTATGTTAAGCGCAGCTAACGTTTTGCTATATCAGATTAAAGGGTACTATGAAAATACTTATGGACCTGATGTATGGGATATGGAAGCTTCAGAAGGTGTATCAGTTGAAGAATATGTTAAAAATGATATTAAAGATTTATCAATTAGAACAGAGATTCTTAGCCAAATTGCATCAAGTAAAGGTTTTGAGTTATCAGAAGATAAGAAAACTGAATTATTGGCTCAAGCAACAACTATTTATGCATCATATTCAGATGAGGTAAAAGTGAAATATGGAATTACGGAAGACATTGTTAAAAAACTGATTTTAGAACAAGGTTTATCAGAAGTTGTATTTGAAGAAATGACTAAAGATATTGAATTGTCTGAAGAAGAAATAGAAACAATATTGAAGACAAATGCTGAATATGAAAATATAATGAAGATTGGAACTGAAGAATATTATGAGCAAGTTAGAGCACGTCATATATTAGTTTCAACATTAGATGAAGAAGGTCAGCTGCTTTCTGAAGAAGATTATGCAGTTGCAAAAACATTAATAGAAGATTTACGACAAAGAGCTTTAGATGGTGAAGATTTTGCGACTCTTGCAACTGAATATACAGAAGATCCAGGGTCTAAAGAAACAGGTGGAGAGTATACGTTTGGACGTGGACAAATGGTACCTGAGTTTGAAGAAGGAGCATTTGGATTAGAAGAAGGCGGAATAAGTGAAGTTATTGAAACTCAATACGGATTTCATATTATAATGTTAGAAGAAAAAATACCTGCAACTGAGGAACAAATAACAGGGGCAGAAGCATTGTTGACAAACATTGAAGAAGAAGCAAAATATAGATTAAAACTTGAAAAGTTTGATGCTATTTATGATGCCCTTGCTGCAGGTTATGAAACAACAACTGTTGAGGAAATTTGGGAAACGATGACTTTTAGAGATGAAGAAGTTACAGATGAAGAAGTCAATACAGAAGAAGAAGTCAATACAGAAGAATAAATCAATA